>JAIRJQ010000014.1 GCA_031260545.1 Methanomassiliicoccaceae archaeon
ATCCGATGATGATAATGAACAATCTGATGCTCGGGAATACATTCATGGTCTGGGCCGGCCTTGGTTATCTGGCAGTGTTCGCTCTGCTGATGATATTCATCACCGTGAAAATATACAATTCGGACATACTGTTAACAGGATTTGTGAAGAAAAAGAAAAAGAAGAAGGACACACCCTCGAGGTTCTCGAAGATGCGTATGTAAGTTTATTACAGTTTACCGCCGCATTCGCCGCAGAATTTCTTGCCGGGATCGTTCTCGAACCCGCACGCCTGACATTTTCCTGCCGGCGGTGCCGGTGCGGTGCTCTGAGATGACGGGGCCTCCTGCGTGTTCGCTCCGCAGTTGTTACAGAAGCGTACATTCGGATTGTTCTTCGCGCCGCATCTCGGACATGGCTTCTGATCCATCGAGAAGCCGCAGTTGTTACAGAACTTGCCTGCTCCCGCCGGCTTGCCGCATGACGGACACACCGTGGTCTTGCTCTCGATCTTTCCTTCCCAGACCGTGGCCGTTGCCGCTTTTTCGTCGATGTTGCGCTTCATTGCGCCTGCATGTGCCTGCGCCACGTAAACTTCCTGTCTCGGAGCGCATCCTGTGCATAATCCCGCGTCCTCGTTCCAACACTGGTCACATACGTATACATTGTTCCCGGGGCAGCGGTGGAAGTATTTTTTCGATTCGTTCTGTGCCTTTTGGAACGCAGCCTCGAATTCTTTGCGCCATTCCGGGCTTTTGTCCGCATGACGGTCGCCCATTGCGTTCGTAGTGCTGCCAACGGCACCGCCTACTCTGCCGGCGCGTCCGCCTATGAGGTTCCCGCCTATGTTGGCTATGCTGCCAAAGAATTTTGTGTTCTTTTTCTTTTTGTATGTTTCCGATTCAATGAAACTGCTTTTGTAACCGTCACCGCATACATCGCAGTAGAAAGTGAATTGGAACCCGGCATCCGTGCTCTCGTCCTGATAGTTCTTTGTAAATGCCTGAAGCATATCATTTCACCTTGGATATTTGTTTTTTACCGTCTTTAATGGGTTTACCGCATACGGTACATTTTGTGCTCTCGAAGAACTGAGGCTGTCCGCATCTCTTGTCCGGGCATTTTATTGTCAGCGGTTTGCCGCAGGCCTCACATTTCCAGACCCCTACGAAGGTCTGGGCCTTACAGAACGGACATCCCGTCATCAGGGCCCTGCCGCATGAACTGCATGCTACGTCCCCTCGCTTAATGGTGTTCAAACAGTTCGGACATAAAATTCCTAGGGGTCCCCGTACTCCGCATTTCGGACAGACACGGCTGTCCCCGTCGATCATCGCGCCGCAGTGTATGCAGGGTTTGTTGAATGTTGCCATATCATTCCCCCACGCAATATTTTTTACTTCTTTCGTGGTCTCTCATGTATCCATGCCCCCTTCCCCCTTTTCTCTCTATGCTTTTATGGAGAAGGAACCGGGATGGTTAAGTGCCGAGCCAACTTATATAAATTATTGTTGACGCTAACGACGATGTTTATGGAAACAACAAAATACATCACCCCCATCACGTGCATATGCTCGGATATGTCGGCGAGTCGCTGAAGGATAAAAATAAGGTGATCCTTGTCCATGGTAATGCGGATGCGGATGCCGTAGGTTCTGCGTATGCCATTTCGGAATCGTTTCCGCCTGCGGCGATATTCGCGCCGGAAGGTCTTGACAGAGTCGCAAAGATAATCGCCGATAAATTGAATATTCGGGTGATGGATGAATGCGACCTTTCCGAATACGAGCTGGTCGTTGTTGTCGATACGTCATCACCGGAACAGCTCAGGTCCGGAAACATTCGTATTCCGAAGAACAGCGTGATCATAGACCACCACATACCCACGGGTAAGTGGACCGATATGCAGTTCATCTGCGATCAGAGCAAAGTATCATGCTGCGAATTGGTCTATGATATAGTGAATGCATCCGGCATCGGGATAAACAGGGACACCGGAATGGCGTTACTGTGCGGGATGTTAACGGACAGCGGTCATTTCTCTTACGCTAATTCCGTTATGTTAAGGACGTTCGCTGAGATCCTTGACGTTACGGGAATAACAATGGACGAAGCGATGGATTTCCCCCGTTCCGAGGTAGGGATGAGTGAACGTGTCGCCGTTATGAAAGGAATGGAGCGCTCCAGGTTCGACCGTGTGGGCGATATGATCGTTGCGGTATCGAACGGCGGCAGTTTTGAAGCATCGGTATGCAGAGCATTACTGTATGCTGGCGCGGACGTCGTCTTCGTAGGATCGCAGAGGGATGATATGTTCAGGCTGAGTGCGCGTGCCGATCAGGAGATCGTAAGGCGCGGGATACATCTCGGAGAGATAATGAAGGACATAGGCAACGAAACGATAACGGACGGCGGAGGGCACGGCGGCGCTGCCGGATTGTCGGGGACCGGTGACGTTGAGGCGATGCTGCACATATGCATGCAACGTACTATGAACGAGTTCCGGAACATCAAAAAGAACGGCGGTTCAGAGCTTCCCTAACTTTTTGAGGACCTCTTTTATTGCGTTCAGATTCTCTGGCCTCGATGCAAAGAATGAATGCACTGGCTCAAGTGCTTTGATAAGCCCTTCGGATGTGCCTTTCTTCAGATCCATCGGATGCAGCTTCCCGGAAAAATATGATTCCGCTATCTCATCATAGCTTGAAAATGAAACAGGCCCGCCGAATTTCTCCGGACGGTCGATCTTCAATCCTCCCGTCCTTGGGATTATGACATGTTTGCATAACATCAACACCGGGTTGGCTGTTTCCTCTTCTTTCTCGGGAGGGCAGAACGCCTTTCCTATTTTTCTTCGTATGTCGTCCGCGGCATCATGAATGTTCACGCCGCTATCCGGATCGCTCTTGGACATCTTCGATGCGGCGGGATTCATACGGTCCCCGCCTTTCAGCCCGGGAATTAAAGGCGTGTGCAACGCGATGGGTTTTTTCCATCCCAATTTTTCGGCTGCGTCGCGGGCAAGCATATGCGCCTTCCTTTGGTCCATCCCTGCATATGCGATATCCACATCCATACAGAATATGTCCGTCGCCTGAAGTATCGGATAGAATAATTTTGAAGAGTCCACCTCCGCCTCGTCCTCTGTGCGGCCCATGATCGTCATCGCGCGTTTCACTCTCGATAATGACGTGACCTTTCCGATCTTGATCACTTTCTCCCAGTACGCGATGTCATCCAGCAATTCGCTGGCGTAGACGTATTTGACCTTCGTCCTGTCGACGCCTAACGCTTCGAAACAATCTTCCATGTATCTTGCGCATATTCGTATATTTTCAATGTTGCCGCCTAATTTGTCGTTGATATAGGCGTGCCAATCCGCCCAGTACACCGTGACTCTCATACCTGCGTCCGTAAGATCGCATATCTTCGACGCGACCATCGCCCATCCCAGATGCACAAGTCCTGACGGTTCGAACCCGATATACGCGGAAGGGGCCTCATTCTTTGAGAGCAGCTCTCTCAGTTCGTCGGCTGTGACCAGTTCCTCTGCGTTCCTTCCTATGAGTTCTATCTTTTGTTCAATGTCCATCGTATCGCTACCCGTTATTATGCGACGTTATAAAACGATATTGTTACCGCCGGGGGCACATATGTAATATAATTGTAATATGCGCCTTTTATTTGTGATGGTACGCGGTGCTGTAATGTGAGCCCCGAGATCATTATTCTGATAGCTGTGATGAGCCTCGCCGGCGCATCGGCCGGAATGTTCTCAGGTCTGGTCCCGGGGATACATGTTAACACATTAGCATCACTGATGCTCATCTTCTATCCTGCGATAGGATCATTCGTATCATTATTTGCCAATGAAATCTACGTCCCCGTTCTGCTGTCCGCGTGTATCGTATCCGCATCCGTCGTTCATTCGTTCGTCAGTTATGTTCCGTCCGTCTTCACCGGCGTTCCCGATCAGGATAACGTGATGAGCATGCTTCCCGGGCATCGGTTACTGCTTGAAGGAAAGGGGATGGTGGCGATACGTGCGTCGGCCATCGGCAGCATCATCGGAGCGATGACGGCGGTCGCCGCTGCCGTACCGTTACAATATCTTATGATGAACGGCCTCGGGGAATATCTGAAAAGTATAACCTCTGCCATACTTATAATGGCGGTGATCGCCCTTGTGCTTACCGAAAGACCTAGGAACTGGATCTATGCGTCGTTACTGATCGCAATATCCGGACTGATGGGATGCATCTGCATGTTCATGCCAGTTCCCTTTCAAGGGCTTTTGTTCGACGGCGAACTTCTGTTTCCTCTGCTGACCGGCCTGTTCGGCATACCCGTTCTGATAACGGCACCAAAGAACAATAACGTTCCCGAACAGACCGATGATGATGAATATCCCGTTACCGTCTCATCTGGACTGAAAGGGGTGCTCACAGGGAGCATCGTGGGATGGTTCCCGGGCATAACGGCGACCGCCGGCGCCGCGTTCACCAGGATGTTCGTCAAAGAGGAAAGGCCTGAGAGGTTTATTGCTTTAGTTTCATCGATAAGCACGGCGGCGGCCGTTTTTGCACTGATCACGCTTTCAGTCAGCGGAAAAGGGAGAACGGGGACGATGATGGCGGTCCGAGATATTCTTGACGGCAGTATGAGCGGCGTCGGTAACTGGATATTTCTGCTCATGCTGCTCAGCGTTGCAATAGCATCCGTTATAGGATATACAGCAACGATACGCTCCGGAAAATGGATGTCTGGCTTTATATCAAAAGTTAACATAAGAAAAATGAATTTGACGATCCTTGCCGTTATCGCAATTCTCGTTCTGCTTACGGCCGGTCTGTGGGGAATGGCGATACTTGCCATATCCGCGGTCATCGGCATGATGCCGCTGAATGCCGGTATCGGCAGGGTCCATCTTTCCGGATGCCTGCTGATACCGGTCATTCTTTTACAATTCGGCCTTGATACGGTGTTCCTGACGATGTTCTGATCAGCGTCTGAATCTTCGTCTGGTTCTGAGTGACTCGCAGTACCATTCGTTGAATCTGTACACGATCTCTCTGTTGTTGTCGGCGTAGCCGTTATCGTGGTCGTGACCATTGCAGCAGCAGTGATGGGACTCGGCCTCCTTGACCGCGTTCCTGACCTCTGCTATCACTTTTTTAACTTCGGCATCCTCATCGGCTGTCGCCTTGATCGCATTCCTGACCTCAATTATCACTTTTTTAACTTCGGCAGCCTCGTGTGCGGCCTCATCGGCGGCCTCGTTGATCGCTTCCCTGAAGTCAGCTATCAATTTTTTAACTTTGACAGACTCGTCAGTGGCCTCGTCGATCGCGTCTCTGACCTCAGATATCACTTTTTTGATTTCGGCCGCTTCTGTCAGCGTAGCTTTCTTCACTTCTGTGATGGTCGACCTTATCTCATCGATGACGTCCGCTATCTCGGCGATCATCTTTTTGACATCGGCGGCTTCGCTGAAATTTGATTTTCTTACCTGCGTTATCGTTTCGCGCACCTCGGCGATCAGTTCCGTGACCTCATTGTTCGCGAATACCGGTTCGCTCTCCACGATCGGCTCCGGTTCCGGTTTGTTGACGCTTTTCTTTACAAGGGGTTTCGTCTTTGCGAACGGTACTCCTCCGAGTACTATCTCTTTGATGCGCTTTTCCTGTCTCAGTTTAAAGAACATCATGAACGTGTCGAACGCATCCACCGATCTTATTATTTCTTCATCGAACTGATCTCTCTTCCACGCGCCGTATTTCCAGTCCACCGTGTGAGAATGTTTCAGTTCGCTCTTTGTCTTATCATAATTATAGTCGCCGGTTATCTCTCCGATGTTCAGGAGTTTCTCGTCATCCATGCTCGGGACCACGACCCAATCGCCTTTCTTGGCTTTGGTGGCGAAAGCACGCGCCTGCACCGACATGGTCGTGACCGAACCGTCCGGTTCCGTCGGATATGCTCGTGATATTGCTTTCATCAGCTCTTCCATCTCCGTCTTTCCGGTCAGGTCCATGCTGACGCTGCCTATCAGAAATATATTATTCTGGTCGATGAACTTGTTCTCGTACTCGCCTTTCAAACCCGCTCTGCACAACCATACTGTCATTCTATTCACCTTTTTTTCTCTTTACGGTCTCAGCTAAGCCAAGGCCCGTTTTCATCTCTGTTAATAGTATAGATAAGATATATAATATACTATTGTATACAATTATCATATTTATCTCAGAAAATTCCTATTTTTACTGAGAATTGACATCTTAGATGCGTTCTCCGCTTATCTCGGCGCGAACACTGATGCACCGGCAACGTGTAACACGTATATCCGAATGACATATCTTAGTTATCGGGATGCAGCACAACGGGCGGCGAACAGAGAGCTGACGATAAAACATACTGCGATCGGCGCCGGGCTGACGTCTGTCAGACCTATTATATAAAGTATTAAGGCAGTAAAGTAAAAAACAATTATAAGCAGAAGAATATACACCCGATAGACTCATGGAAGAGATCGCGTCTATACTGCTGCAGATATTTGTATTACTGCTCTTCGCAAAACTGATGGGGGGCCTGTTTGAAAAATATCATATGCCTAAGCTCATAGGAGAGATCATAGCCGGAGCGATCTTCATCAATCTCGTAATATTCGTTCCGGCGTTCGGAGATTTTCTGAGTTTTGATATAAGCGTCTTCAATCGGGAATCATCGGGAGATCCTGTGAACTTCTTCCACATCATGGGCGAGATAGGGATAATATTCCTTCTGTTCGCCGTCGGTCTGGAAACAAGGTTCAGCGATATGAAGAAGGTCGGCAGGACTGCGTCGTATATTGCCATCCTCGGAATAGCGATACCGTTCGCAGGCGGGATGCTGTTCATATTCTGGGATAATGGTATGATAGACTTCAACGCCGCGCTTCTGATCGGCGCCGCCCTGTTCGGTTCAAGTACTGCCGTGGGTGTAGAATGTCTGAGAAATCTGGATGCAATGAACACGAACGAGGCGAAACTGATCGTAAGTGCAACGATCATAGACGACATATTGTGTTTGGCGCTTATCGGTGTGATAATCGGCACCATAAAGGAGAGCGCCACCACATTATCGATAGTTCTGAACACCGTCATGGTGGCGGCATTCGTGCTGCTCATGTTCTTCTTCGTGTCGAGAATAAAGAAGCTGGCCGGTCAGAGAAAGAAACGCATGCAGCAGAGGTCCGAAAAGAAATATGAGAAGATAAAAAAGTCAGACCCGGATGCGCACATCGCCGAGCGGAGACCCGTTGGGGAACTTGGTGCGCTGGGCATCGCGCTGCTGGTCTGTATAGGGCTTGCGGCATTCTCGGCATCCATCGGGCTGGCGGCGATCATAGGCGCCTTCCTGGCGGGCATGATATTCGCGGAGTTCAAGGATACTGTTCCGATAGAGCACAATTTTAACGTTATAACATATTTCATGCTTCCGTTCTTCTTCATATGGGTCGGGATGGAACTTCAGTTCAACAGGGTGCCCATAGAAATACTGCCGATGTTCGTTGCATTGCTGATCGTTGCTATAGTCACGAAATATGTGGCAGGATACTTTGGAGGCAGACTGGGAAAGCTTTCTCATGAATCGTGTCATCTTATCGGCGTGAGTTTCGTACCGAGAGGAGAGGTGGGCATAATAGTGGCCACCATCGGCCTGGGGTACGGCGTATTCAAAACGGATGTATTCACCGCCGTGATCCTTATGGCTCTGGTAACTTCAATGATAGTGCCTCCGCTTATGACGCACGGATGGCGTAAACTCGAGAAGAAACGTGCCGCCGCATTCGAAGAAGTGTTCATGGAAGTGGACGACGGAGACCTCGACAACGACTGATGCGGCTGCGCGGATACCTTGATCTGATCGTCGTGTTCAACTACAGGTTACGTTCAGTTTTTTTATCCGTATAGTGTTAACGTAAATGTGACGCCCGGGAGTGATGATATCGCGAAATGCGGCGATGATGCCTTCGTTACAAAAGGTCTCGTATCCCGTAACATTTCTTATCCCGATATTACTGTACAAAGCAGCAGAACAACGTTCATCGTTGGGGAGAGCGGCACAGGGAAGACGACACTGTTAAAACTGTTCAATCAGACGGAAACACAAACATCGGGCACCGTTCTGTTCTTTGGATCGGACCTCAGCGGAAAGACGATGGAGCTCAGGAGGAACGCGATACTTTGCGGCCAGAATGTTTTTTTGTTCAATGACACAATAAGAGAAAATTTCAATGAGTTCCGCAAGTATGCAGATCATTCCTGTATGGATGATCACGATATCATAAAATTCCTCAGGATATGCTGCGCCCCCGAGGACCTTGATAAACAGTGTAAGAACATGTCCGGCGGCGAGCGGGCAAGAGTTTTTCTTGCCGTTCATCTGTCATTCATGCCTAGGGTGATGATGCTTGATGAACCTACATCCGCTTTGGATCACGATACTGCGAATGCCGTGATCGGGAACATCAAAACGTATTGTGTCGAGAATGGTATCACACTTATTGTGGTCTCTCACGACCGCGGCATCGTTGATACTTTTGCCGATCATATCGTAGACCTGGGAGGAAAGAAGAATGGACGTTGAGCTGGATCTAATAAATTTCGCGTTCATTTATGTTCTTCTCCTGATCATCATTGCGGTGATGAGACGCTCCAGGATAGATCAGACAAAAACACTTGTGGTCGCGTGCCTCAGGATGACCGTTCAGCTGGTCCTGGCGGGACTGTTGTTAACGTTTGTCTTTGATAATCCAAGCCCGTGGTTCACTTCTGTTTACGTCTTAGTAATGGTACTTTTTGCTTCATATCTGGTCATATCGAAGAACCGCTGGCTCAATAGAAAATTCAAAACGTATGTGATACTTGCGATCGGTTCTTCGGGGATCAGCGTCCTGTTATATTTCATACTTATAGTGATGAACGCCGACGTCTTCAATCCGCAGTACGCAATACCGTTGGCAGGCATGATCGTCGGTAACTCGATGACAGGAATGACGCTGGGCCTGAGATCGTTCGGCAGCGAACTCACGAACAACAGCGACCAGATGGAAGCGTTACTGAACATCGGCGCCGAACCAAGGAAGATAATGAATCCGTTCGTGAACAAGGCGGTGGAATTCGCTATGATGCCTACTATAACCTCAATGCTTGGAATGGGCATCATTTCATTACCGGGGATGATGACCGGTCAGATACTTGCGGGAACTGAACCGACAGCCGCCGTGTTATATCAAATAGCGATACTTATCGCAATATCCGTAGCGGTGTGCATGACCGTGTTCATTGCGCTGAACCTCGGATATAAGACGTTATATAACGAAAGAAATCAAATGACATTCAGTCTCTCGGATATTGCGGACGGTCAGAAAAAGAAATAATACATAGAAGATGGCGAGGGATCACCGCATGATAGATCATGCCGCCCGATCTGTCATTGTATTGTCACCGTATCAGATACACACAGATCCTTTACTGCAGGATGAGAGCCGGTGTATGGATCCATTATGCGCGATGTTTAATTTGTGGTGGGCCCGCCCGGATTTGAACCGGAGTCAATAGCACCCCAAGCTACAAGGATACCAAGCTACCCCACGGGCCCGTAAATAAAGAAAGTTTGAATTAAGTGGTTTTTTCTTATCCCAGAGGAGATATCTCGTCGATAAGGTTCGCATGAGATATTATCATTCTGCGGCAGCAGTATCTCTCAAGACCGAGGTCATCGAGCACTTTCTGAGGGGCTTCGCCCATTGCTACGCGTTTAACGTACTCCGGATACGCAGACCCTACAACCTTGCCGCATGTGAAACATCTGACAGGTATTATCATGCAATCACCTTAACGGTACGATTTCTGTCTCTTGGCACGTGCGCCGTGTCCGAGCGGGTTCTTCGGAAGTTTTCTTCTCGTATCGTTGATGACGAACGATCTGTCGTATGCTCTGAACATAGCTTCAAGCTCATCATCCTTGTAGAAGTCTATGAGACCTCTTGTGATCGCTGTTCTTATCGCTTCGGCCTGTCCCATGACGCCTCCGCCCTGAACGTTCACCGCTATGTCCACCTTTGAGGCTTTCTCCTGAGCGAGACCCAGCGGCTCCTGTATCTTTAACCTGGCTAACTCCGGAGAATATATCTCCAGAGGGATCTTGTTGATCGTTACCTTGCCGGTACCTTCCCTGACGACCGCTCTTGCTATGGCCGTCTTCCTCTTTCCGCTTGTGTTGACCGTATCCATAGTATCACCTTACGTTAGAACCCAGGAATTTTGCAA
>JAIRJQ010000053.1 GCA_031260545.1 Methanomassiliicoccaceae archaeon
ATCGCATAATCCCTGTTGCTCTTATGACCGTCAAAGAAGTGCTCGCAATCGAATATAACTCTCTTACCTTTCTTCTTAAGATATTTCACACTGTTCTCGATCATTTTCAGATTATCGGCAAGCGGTATGTTCAATGCGTCCGTTACGTGGAAGTCCCATGTCTTTCCGAAAATGCAAACATATTCAGCGCAGCACGCTGCCAGTGCCTTCATTCCCGGGTCCTTATCAGCGGTCTTGCCGTGTTTGCATGTACTGCCGAATGCGGTCAGTTTCGTTCTCTTCAGTGTGAGATCGGATGCCTGTTTAAAGAACTCATCATCCTTTGGGTTCGATGATGGCCATCCGCCCTCCACAAAGTCTATTCCGAAAGCATCCAGCTTTTTGAGTATCTCTATCTTATCTTCGATGGAGAACGAGATCCCTTCGGTCTGCGCACCGTCACGGAGCGTAGTGTCGTATATGAACACTCTGTTCTTTTTATTCAATTTGATCACCGTCTTCGGTCCATTATTGCGATCAGGTCGCTAAGTATCGCGGATGCCGTCTCGATCCTGCCCGCTCCCTTTCCGGAAACGGTTATCGGACCTGCCAGGTCGGTACGTATCTGGGCGATGTTCAGCGTACCGGAGACGCTGAGCGGGTGCCCCAGAGGTATGAGCCTCGGAGAAACTTCCAGCACGGTGTCGGAAACTTCTCCGATCAGTCTTATGACCATGTCGTGTTCCGCCGCAAGCGCTATCGCTTCCGCACTGACCGATGTTATTCCCGTTATCGAGACGTCAGAGAACGTTACGTTCCTTCGGAATATCGAATTGGCAAGTATCACAACTTTACATGCGGTATCAATTCCGTCGATGTCATATGACGGATCGCTTTCCGCGTATCCCAGCTGCTGCGCTTCTTTTAAGGCCTGTTCGAACGGTAACCCCTTATCCATACGGCTAAGTATGAAATTACAAGTTCCGTTGAATATTCCGCGTATTGATTTAACGCGCTCACCTTTCAGGTTCTCGCTGCAGAGGTTAATGATGGGCATTGCACCGCCCACGGACCCCTCAAATCGGAGCAAAGCATTCTTTTTCTCTGCCAATTTGTTAAGTTCGCTGAACTTCAGCGCTAACGGGCCTTTGTTAACGGTCACAACGTCCTTACCGTTCTTCAGCGCATGCTCCACATGTTTAAGGCCGGCGCCGCCGTCCTTTATGTTCGTAGGGCTAACTTCAACGAGAACGTCATAATCAACGGAATCAAGAACATCAATACCGCTTTTCAGCTTTTCAGATCCGACGGAACCGGTACTTTTCTTTCTTTCCACAAGTTCCAAAGGGTCGAGGCCGTTCTCATCGGCAACGAAACTTTTCGAATCGAACGCTGCGACTATTTTTACTGATTCGTTGAAACGGTTGAGCCTGTCGGTCTTCTTATGCAACACTTCAGCAAAACCCTGCCCTACGGTGCCGAATCCGGCCATGATGATCCTCATTGGCCGACACCTCTGATGTACACGATCTTAGCTCTCTTGCAGGCGGTCATCATGAATGCGTTCAGTTTTTCCAGATCGTCCTCGCTTCTGACCTTCGCTGATATCATCGCGGTCCTTTCCTTGCTTGATATCTTCGAAGAGAATCTCACGTCAACAGATTCAAGACCGACAACCTTTCCCGCATTCTCAATAAGTCTCTCTATCTGGGATGCGCCGATATCGCCGATCAGAAGATATTCCATCGGGAATGTTTCTATGACAGATGATATTCGAGATATCATCACATCCCTGCTCTTCCATATGTTCTTTAATTTTTCGAGGTTCTCCGCTGAACCCACTTCGAATGTCAGGTTCACGGCGATACGTCCATTGACTATGTTCTCGCGGTTGTGCACCACACCGACAATGTTCCCATCGACCAATGATATCGGCTCAAGGGAACCTACCAGCTGTCCGGGAACATCTCTGACGAAAATATCGGCGTTGACCATCATGTCATTCACTTTTTTGCATTGACGGGTAGCGTAACCCGTTCTATTATACTTATCTAAAAATATTTCGCTAAGAAGAAAGGTTCAAAAGAGCGCCGAGAGGGAGATTCGAACTCCCGAGGCGTTGCCGCCACGAGCTTTCCAGGCTCGCGCCTTACCGGGCTGGGCCATCTCGGCTCTGGTGGCACACATTGCTTTCATATTAATAACCTTTCGATAATGAAAAACTAAAGACGGCAAGGAATGAAGTGTGATGCGGAACGGTCGCACGCCGTATACTGACCGTTATCTTTTTAATCCTTAACGATGCATAGTAAACATCATGGCAACACTTCTTCCAGCGTTCACCGAGGGCGACTTAAAAAAACTTACGGACGGCATACGCAAAGCGGTCGAGGGCACCGGATGCAAAGGTGTTGTATTAGGGTTGAGCGGAGGCATAGATTCTGCGGTCGTTGCAAAACTATGCGTGAACGCGATCGGTCCCGATAAGGTGTTATGTGTGTTCATGCCCTCCCGTGTGACACCTGTCGAAGATTACAGGATAACAACGGACCTCTGCAAGAAGTGGGGCACCGAGCACAAGATACTGGATGTGCAGCCCGCCGTCGAATCACTGACGTCAATACTCATGGCCACCACCAACACACCATTGGATCGCGGAAACATAATAGCAAGGTGCAGGATGATCGTTCTGTTCAATCTTGCGAAGAAGTATGGACGGCTCGTCATGGGCACGTCCAATGAAAGCGAGACGGCGATCGGATACTTCACAAAGTTCGGCGACGGTGCGTGCGACATCTCGCCGTTATCGGGCATTTACAAGACGCAGATCAGGCAGATCGCCAAGATGATAGGCATTCCCGAGAACATAATCAACAGGCAGCCTTCCGCAGGGCTGTGGGAAGGGCAGACCGATGAAGGTGAGATAGGAATGTCCTACGACGTGTTGGACCCTATTCTGTACATGATAAAGCAAGGGCATTCCGATGCCGATATATCTAATGCGGTAGGCGTTCCGCTGACCGTTCCGGCACTGGTACGTGACAAGGTAAAAGGAAGCGAGCATAAACGGCAGCTTCCGATACGTCTGTAAGTATGCGTCTAGGGTCTTAAAGAAATTAGAAATATTTATTAATCCCAGCGTATTGGGAGGGTCTACGCTCCTTTGGTGTAGCGGCCAATCATGAGGCCCTCTCGAGGCCTCGACCCGGGTTCGAATCCCGGAGGGAGCACCACCTTTACACCCAGACAGTGCGATCCAAAAGCCTTATCGGATCATATTTCTTCTGCGGGCTTATTCTTCGTGAGTGTCAGCGATATCAATACGGTGACCGCAAGTATTGTGAGTATCACAAGCAGCGACATCCATACGGGTATGAGGCCATGATAGAAGTAAGACAATACCATCTTTGTGCCTATGAACGCAAGTATCGCTCCCAGGCCGTATTTTAGATACGTCAGTTTGCCGACGGCCCCTCTGAGCGCGAAGTATATCGACCGTAATCCCAATATTGCGAACACGTTCGACGAGTAGACAATGAACGTGTCCGTTGTTATAGCGAGAACGGCGGGTATCGAATCGAACGCGAATATCAGATCGGTCATCTCCAGCACCATGACGCAAAGGAAAAGAGGCGTGGCCATCTTGATGCCGTTCTTTATCGTAAAGAATTTATCGCCGTCATATTCGTCCGATACCTTCATGATGCGCCTGCATCCTCTCACGATCAGATTCTTATCGAACGATTCGGCGGTGGCATCCTTTTTCACCACGGTCCTGACGGCAGTGAAGATCAGAACGGCACCGAACACGATCATCATCCATTCAAAGCTGTTGAGCAATTGCACACCGGCAAGTATGAACAGCATACGGAACACCAATGCACCGACGATGCCGTAGAACAATGCTTTGTGCTGATATTCGTTCGGGACCCCGAAGTAAGCAAAGACAATGATGAACACGAAGAGGTTGTCAATGCTCATCATTAATTCCACAGTGTACGCGGCATAATAGGTGATCATCCTGTCCGTGTCCATATCTGACGCCAGGAACACCAGGATACCGAACGTGAGACCTATGGAGATCCAGAACAGCGATAATAATGCGGCCTTCCTTAATGGCACATCTTCCTTCTTACGGTTGATCACCCCCATGTCAAGCGTAAAGAAAACTACCACCAGGACAAAGAAGATAATCCACAGGCCGTTATTGTCTATCATCTCAGGCCATCGTATGACAAGGCACAATTAAAAGCTTCCCCGTCCACCAAGAGATGGATATCTCATGTTTTTCAGCGATCTTTCGGTGTTATTTTTAAGGCAACCGTACGCGCACGCCTATGTAAACGTTTATGAATGAGAAACCCCTTACCCGATGCAGGATGGGATAGCATGGGTGATATTAGCATTAGCATCGCCTCTAAAGGAAAGGCAGTTATAGGAGGGTTGCTGAAACGCGTTACCGGCGATAAACCGGATAAAGGCGAAGAAGCGGCCCCGCGCAAGGGTGTGAGCTTAAAGAACCGATTTTCGGTGCTCAGACCTTCCGCGGCCCCAACGGACCCTGTACCGCAGAAAAGATCGGAAGACCTGCCAGATCCGGATGGGAACAAAGAAGTGAAAGTGATACAAACAAGCAGCGCCAGAGCGTCGAGATCAGCAAGTCTGTCGGAAAGGATCGGACTCTCGGCATCCTCCGGCGCCGAGGACAGTTTTGAACGCAGGATATCATTCGAGGATGTCCGCGGAGAAGAAGAGGAAGAGGAATACGGAACGATATCCGGCGATGATGCAGGAAGTCCGAAAAAACCTCAGGACCATACCGTCTTTGATGAAGAGGCGGAAGAGTCAGTTCACGAGGCCGCGGCCGCCGAGGACAGAACTGTTGACAGAATGCCTGCAGAGCAAGTAAAAGATAACAGGACAGTGGCCCCTGCAGCGGTCGCCGATGACGTCAGGACGGAACTTAAGGAGATCCCGAACTTTGATGTGAAGGCCCAGCCCAGAGCTGAACCTAAAATTGAACTGAAAACCGAACCTAAAGCTGAGCCGAAGGCGGAGATAAGAAAAGAAACGGAACCCGTAAGAAAAGCGGAGACGAAGGCCGTTCCGGCAGCGCTATCGGACGATGACTGCGACGGTTATGATTTCCTTCCCAAAAGGAGCGTTTCCGAAAGGATCGCTGCAAAGGTCGACGAGGTAAGATCAAGACCGAAAGCGCAGACGAACGCCGGTGCAAAACAGACGGTGAAGAAGGAGGAACCGAAGAAGGCCTCCTGGCTCTCGGAAAAATTGAGCACAAGGCAGAAAACAACGGTGCCGGCAAAGTCCGCGGAAGAGCAGCTTGACGGCCCGGTCCAGCACGAGTACGCTAAAAGAACATCCCTTCTTGAAAGGGTCACGCGCGAAAAGGCGACAGGCAGGAGCGTATCAGAGGTCATAAGGGAAACGGAACAGTCCCCTGCGGCGAAGGAAGATATTGTAAGCGCAGCAGAGGACATCGAAGAATATGACGCAGACGTATCGATACACGCGGAACCGTACGTAATGACAGATCCGGTGTTGACAGAGGAAGAGAAAAATGAACCGGCGGCAGAGGCCGCGGTCCTGAACGAACCGGAAACGATCGTATCCGGAACAATAGAAGAGAACACAGAGACGATCACTGAAGCGGCAGCAAGGCCGCTGAACAGGAACGCCGCCATCGCAGAAGAGGCGTCGGAGATAGAGATCGAACCTGCTATACTGGAGGCAGTTGAAGCAATATTCTCGGGATCCGATGATGCGGACGCAGAGATAGAGGATGTTGCCGCTGAGCTCGTTGCGGAAGAAGAGACATTCATCGAACTCACACCGGAGACGGCGGAAGTTTCGGTTCCAGAATGCGCCGAGGCGGACGCAGAGATCGAAGACGTTATCGCAGAGATCGCAGATATATCCGAAGAGACGGACGCAGAGATCGAAGACGTTGTCGCAGAGATCGCAGAGATATCCGAAGAGACGGAAATGAGGACAGAAGACAGCATCGCGGCCGAAGATCCGGTGATCGAAGAGTTCATCGATGCAGCTATAATCAGATGGACGTCCGAAGCAGAGGACAAAGCGATCGAGACGGCGCTCGCAGAGGATATCGCTGCAATGGCCGCAGAAGTTGCCGCTGAGACCCATGACATTGTTGTGATGCCGACAGCAGCATTCGCGGTCGTTCCATACGAGGCCGCCGCAGAGATCAAAACTGTTGAAATGATCGCCGATGCGCCCGTTGAGAACGTCAGTTCCATTGAAGAAAAGGTCAGCGAAGTGACCGCCGACGAGATCACCGTCGGTGAGATCGCTGCAGAAGAGAACATAATCGCAACGGCCGCCGATGAGATCACCATCTGTCGGACCCTTGCAGACGCCGCCGATGAGATGGCGGCACATACCGGACCGACAGCTTGGCCGATCGTTGAGACGGCCGCAGCCGAGCTTGCCGCAGAGATGCACGAAGTGATCGTACCTGCCGCCGAGCCCGTTGAGCTTGCGGCAGAGACATATGACATGGTGAAGGAGATCGAGAACGATGCTCCTGCGCAAGAGGTATGCGATACTGATACCGAGGACGCAGAGAACGATGTGCTGGCACTTCTTCATGGTGTCATCGTTGACGGCGGGATCTCTCCCGCAGCTGATGTCACGTACGAGGCGCCCGCGGTACCTTCGAGCAGCACTGAACCGTATGTCAATGTGGTCGCATTGCCCGACAAGATCCCGGATGAAGCGTTAGGCATATGTTTCTCTTTCGTATCGGAAGAGAACCCGCTGCCGTCGGTGGACATGAGGTTCGTCTGGGGACACTGAATATTAACATAAAGGGTTCGTGATCTCCTCCTCACGGACCCTCAATATTCTTTTTTACCTCCAAAAGCTAAAGAACATGCGCTGATTACGTTCGTTCATGGCAGCGGAGTTCGAGATGGGACAGCTGATGATAATACTGTCCGTTCTCTTCATTCTTGCGATATCAGCCTCGGCGATCTTTAAACGATTCGGTATACCGGGATTGATAGGCGAGATACTCATCGGTGTGTTCGTTGCCAATCTCGTCATAGGCGACTGGTCACTCCTGGGCGCATTGGACATTGTTCTTCCTGTTCCCGGGGTCGATGACGGGAACACATACTGGAACATGCTGGAGGTACTCGCGGAGCTAGGTGTTGTGTTCCTGCTGTTCACCGTGGGCCTTGAGACAAAGGTGAAGGACCTCACATCAGTGGGAAGAACAGCGATGCTTGTTGCAACATTAGGCGTAATAATTCCGTTCGTTCTCGGCTATGCGGTAATAACGTTATGGGACGGGAACGTGTACCATGCGATGTTCATGGGCGCCGCGATGGTCGCAACGTCCGTAGGGATCACGGCGCAGGTGATCAAGGATATGAAGGTCCTGAACAGACCGGAATCCCGGATAATCATCGCCGCAGCGGTCATTGATGACATACTCGGCCTGATCGTTCTGGCCGTAGTGGCAGGAATGGCGAGGACCGGCAGCATAGACATGTTCGGTCTCGCCGAGATGATAATAGTTTCGGTGATGTTCGTCATCATAGTGATATTGTTCTGTTCCAAAGGCGTCCCCCGGATCGCAGGAAAGATAAGAAGAACGGCGGAAGGAAAGAATAAAAAAAGGAGCGGGGTCGATATATTTGTGGTCGCGCTTTCCGTATGTCTGTTGCTTTCCGCGCTTGCGGCACAGATGAAACTGGCGATGATCGTAGGTGCGTTCTTAGCGGGAATGATATTCGCTGACCACGCAAAAGAATACGGGCTGGAAAAGAAGATGGGTTCTGTAACGGCATTCTTACTGCCGTTCTTCTTCATATCTGTCGGGATGCGTGTCGATCTGTCGTCACTGAAAGAGGAATTCTTACTTCTGGCGGCGGTCATCATAATATTGGCGATATTATCGAAATACATCGGTTGCGGATTGGGAACGATGATAGGGGACAGAAAGAAGGAGAGTTCAGCGAATATCGTCGGAATAGGGATGATACCCCGCGGAGAGGTCGGGATCATAGTTGCAATGATCGGCATCAAAATAATTGCGGACGGAGGACCGGTGATGTCCGGGGATCTTTTCACGATAGTGGTACTGATGTCCGTTGTCACGACGATCATCGCACCTTTCATGCTTTCACGCGTATTCAAAAAGAAGTACGGTAACACACAAGAGGATGCGGCAAGCGAATGAGCTCACGCTTTTGTTAAGGGAAAACGAAAGAAAAGTTCACATCGGATAGAACAGATGCAAAAGCAGAACAGCGATGGTTGTTCCTATAGCAAGACCGAGAACAAATTTCGGAGATATTTTGAGAGCCTTGTCATTCTCAACATCGAAGTATCTTACGAGACCGGCCTGCTGCTGAATGCCGCTTCCCTCTTTCTTTGCCATGATGACTTCAATAATGCGGACATATAAAATATTATTCATAAAGGACCGGCGGTAAGAGGCAGCACATCTCCGTTATTGCGCAGTACTGTGCCCGATACGCTAAAAATGTAATGGACGCGGGGACGAGAACAACGAGACTCACTTACGAAAGATATGATAATGTCTCGACAGCGATCCGTGCACCCTCTGAACAAAGATGTTCTCAGTGGCCATAACATCAGTATGCAGTTCGTACGGAAGGACAACGGCCGCCCTGCCCCCCTTCTTCAGGCATCCGCGCATGGGCCCGACGGCACGGCCGTGTATGTTCCTCGCATCCTCGCCGGCCGTGTTGGTGGACCTTCCGTAAGGGGGGTCCGTAACAACAGCATCCGCTTCTTCGAATCTGTTCTCTATATCGCCGATATCGAGGACAGCGCTGTCATGCAGCTTAAGACCGTAATGGTCCATGTTCTCCATGCATCCGGTGACCATCCGTTCATCAAGATCGGAAGCGATGACCCTCATTCCCATTGATGCCGCTTCCATAACTATGCCGCCGGTGCCGCAGAACGGGTCCAGTACGGTGCCGCCCTTTTTCACACACGTGAGGTTTATAGACGCACGCGCGAACTTCGGGTGCAGCGAAATAGGAGAGAAAAAAGGCCTTTCCGCAACTTTTCTCTTTTCGAAAGACGACCGGTCGATATCGGCGTCACATATGAACACGTGAATGCGGTCGGAGAGGAACACTCTGACCTCCATATCCGGATGCTTGAGCGAAACATCGTTATTCCTTGAAATGATCTTTCCGAGCTTTCTTACGATATCCTGTGAATCCACGTCACGCATCATGGTCTCGAATTTTCTGGCACGCACGGCGAATGTTCCGCCGGGGATCGTGATATCATCGAATCCCGAAGTATTGTGAACATCGAATGATCCCAAATGAGTTCCGAGCTTCTGTGTGAGGGCGATCCTCTCCGCGATGTCATTAAAGATGCTGTCATCGAATTCAGCGATCGAGTATCCCGGGCCGGAGGTGAACTCAAAGGCATCATCCGTCGATGCTTTGATGCACGCATATGCCTCGGCGGCGGGCATCATCGGATGTTCGCCCGATAATTCAAAAAAGTATCTTTTGATCATCACAACACCGTTGTACGACAAGATCACTTGGCCTTATGGCGCACCTTGACGGCTATTCCCCTTTTCAGGTCCTCCATCTCGGCACCGGACATCATCGCCACGCCTACAGCCTTTACAACACCGTTCATCATCACGACCGCTTCGTCGCCCATCCGTATGTTACGGTCCGCTTTCACCACGCCTATAGCGAACAGATTGCCTTTGATCTCAAAATCATTCATCTCCACAACGTTCCTGCCGGTCTTGGCAAGCCGTTCGGCGCCCTCGATCGTAAGCGACACCATGCCTCTTTCCGCTGTCAGCATGCCCAGCTGCGTTTTGCCGGAATGCATCTTCCAGTACGGGAACTTTCCCGTTACGTCGGTACCTTCCATGATGGCGTCGGACGCATCCTTGCCGAATTGGAATCTGAGCACCGAGCGGATGTTCTCGCACCGGTCAGTATGATAACCGCATTTTTCCATTCCGTGAACGGAATCGCGTATCGCGTTCTCAAGGTTCTTCAGCGACACTGGCGACGTCGGATCGCCGACGCACGTCTCCGTAAGGTCGGTCAGTTCCCTTATCAGTTCCGTCGTATCGCCGAGGTGCGATATCACAGCGTCATATTCAAACTCAAGGAGCTTTGATAACATGCCGCGTATCATTTCCTTCTCCTGGCACTTCCATTCTCCTGTCACAGGTATATCATATGAGGATGCCGGAAAGAATACGTCAAGTTCTCTGGGGACCACGCCCAACGGGGATGTGACTATGACCTCATGAACGAGCACATCATGATCGCCGGTATGTATCGCGGAAGCGAATGCTTTATGCGTCTTTGACAAATGATACGGTTTTTTTGCCGAACACGGCAGAAGGACGAGGATGCGCTTATGCGCAGGAGGTTCGTAACGTTCTTCCATCATCATCCTGAAACGTTTTACCTCAGGCCTGAACAATGATTGCGTCGTGTTGCACGAGAACCTTCCGCCGACGGTGCCGCACATCTCCTCCTGATACTCATAACCGGCGCGGTCGAATATCCTCAGCGCGGCGACCAGTGCAGGCGATGATACTCTCTGATCGACAAGTTCCCTTAATCTTCCCGAACCTATGAACATCATTACTTTCGAACATTCGATGAATATCTCATCGAGATTACGCTGCGAAACGTCCTTATTGACAAATATCTCTCCTTCCGGAATATACATCATCCCGAGCCTTCCCGCAGTAACGGACAGCGAATCATCAAAGAGGTCGGCACCCATGTACGCCAGCAATGCCAGGTTGGACGGGTCGGCAAGACCCGGTACATATAGAAGGACGTTGTTGCCGATGAGTTTCCGTACATGCATTATCGAATCGACCATCTTCCTTGCATCCTTGCGCAATTCGAACGCATTCGATATGACCGCGATCCGTGTATCGTCGGGTATCCGTTCATCGCCCTTTAACGGAAGCCTCAGGATGCATACTTTCTTATCATTGACCGGTTCCGTGCGGATGTTCGATGAAACGGTCGTTCTTAGATCATTGTCGATCACAACACGGTCTTTGCCGAGAACAAGCGTCCTTTTGTTATTCTCTATGAAAACGTAAATGTTCTGTCCGTCCGCAGGTACGTCGTGATCATACACCCTGAGCACGGACGGCGTTCTTATGATCACATCATCATTTTTGAATTCGCACATCCTCCCTCTCTGCGATCGGGCAAGAACTTCCAGCATGAATGTTGCAACACGCTTTCACTAATTAATGTTGCTCTTTTCAAAGCGGACGACAGAGGGCGAACGAACGGGGAGGAGTAAAACACTCCTCTTTACGTGATCCGCGAAAGAGTATCGCATAAAAACGATCGATTTTTTTGTATATCGAAGTTGAATATAGCAATCAAGTTTAATTTTTTCACTTTTTCGATTATATAACTAACGACCGTTTACTTTAACACTGATGTGAACGCTAAATTTTGTTCTGAAAGACTTTGTCAATACTCAAAAAAGGAAAGAGGGGCAGAGACCTGAGAACACAAGCAACGCAAAACAGACAGAACAGGCAGCGTTCTCAATATATTGGCGGAAAGAGTGATACTATGGGCCGGAACGGATCAAAGAGCAAGGAGAAAAGGGGCAACAAGAAAGGGAAAGAGAGGAGGGACGGACGCGCATCAAAATACGTCTCGGCATCGATCGTCACAATTGCCATCGCATTGGCGCTTTTGATGACGGCGGCGTTCTTAGTGATATTACCTCAGGACGGCGCACCCGAAAAGGATCCCCGCGATGATGACGACAGCGGATACGAAAGGACAGCACCGGCAGCGCCGATAACAAGCCTCCCGATATATCTGGACGATCGCACGGCAGCGAACGGATCAGGAACGGTATATACATTCGCAAATGACACCATCAGTTTCACAACGGCCGCCGATGGTAAAGAATACGAGATCACTCAGAAAAGTACGACCGCCCTTAAAATGTCAATAACAATTCCGGCCAATGTCAATGTTAAGCTGATAGTCAACGGGATATTTATCACCGGCAACATAAACGTGAACAACAGCGCAACATCTTCTCTCACAATGCTTCTCGCTGACGAGAACGTCATCCGCGGAAGCATCATCGCGGCAAAGGACGCCACGCTCACGATCGACGACTACACTGCAGGAGGGAAAAGCGGCGGCAAACTGACGGTGACCGCGACGGCCAGCGGCAGCGCGGGGATAGGCGGCGGCAACGACAGCTCCGGCGGAAAGATAACGATCAACGGCGGAACGGTAACAGCGACCGGCGCGGGCGACGGCGCAGGGATAGGAGGAGGCGCCGGCACGAACAACGGCGCCGCCGCAATAACGATAGGCAGCACAGCCGACGTCAAAGCATATTCATACGGTAAGAAGCCGCCGATAGATGCCAACGGCACAGTGGGCGGAGGGGCCTGCTTTGTGAACGCATCGTTAAATGCAGCGTTTTCAGCGCCGAGTACAGATATATTCGTGTATGCCGACGGTGACAGGGGTACTCTCCTTAACACCTTATCAATACCTGCGAAATGCCTCAACTTCGCATTCACCACAGGATCAGACGTTAACGCTAAGTTCAATCTGTACGCGAAACTTTCCGCAAAGGACATTCGCGTGATAGATACGGTCAACGGCAACAGTGCGGTTCTCTCGCCCGTCAATGACGGCAGTTCGCCGGTGGCCGTGAAGCTCAGATCGGTACCGTCATCGGGATCGCCCTCTGTCGCAAACATAGGGACAAATTCCGCCACTTTCGTGAACACCGGACAGAACCTCAACGGATATACGTATGCCAGCGGCGGATTCAGGTATTCGACAGAGAAGAACAATGACGGCAAATTGACCGGCACCGTGACCACTGTAAATTGGGCATCGTTCACAACGGATCAGATAAACCAGCTCGTAAGCTCATTACAGTCGGGAACGACATACTATATGGTCTCATTCCTCGCGATACAAGAGGATATGACACAACTATGGCTGAACGGAGGCCCGGCGGAAAGTATGGCCGTAGAGTTCAGGACAGTGGATATCATCGATGTGACATTCACCGCAAAACAAACAGGCGGAAAATTCGGAACAGCGGATTCCGCCGGAATAGTCATAGAATTCAGCAAAGAGGTCACCGGACTTAAGGCAAGCGATATAACGGTGACCAACGGCACAGGGTCCGTTACCAAAGGAACATTGTCCGGATCTGGAAAGACATGGACCTTATCTCTGTCGGGTGTCGCCGATCAGGGCGACGTTACCGTTAATATAAAGGATTTCAGCAACTTCATTGTGGAGACAGGATCACGGACAGTTGCAGTATACAAAGATGAGCGCACGCATGTGACGTTCACGGCATCACAGACGGGAGGAACATCAGGAACAACGGATTCCACAGGGATAGTGATAGAGTTCAGCAAAGATGTCACCGGACTCACTGCAAACGATATAAAAATAACAAACGGCAAAGGATCCGCGGTAAAAGGTCCGCTGACAGGATCGGGAAAGACATGGACATTATCGTTATCAAGCGTGGGATCAGAGGGCAACTTAACAATAAGCATATCCGACTTCGGCGACTTCGCCGTGGATACGGCATCGCAGACCGTTACCGTCTATAAGGATCCGCGCGTCCAGGTAACGTTCACGGCATCGCAGACGGGAGGAACACCAGAGACAGCGAATTCAAAAGGTATTGTGATAGAGTTCAGCAAAGAGGTCACCGGACTGACGGCAAACAATATAACAATAACCAACGACACAGGATCTGCGGTAAAAGGTCAGCTAACAGGATCTGGAGAGAAATGGACATTATCGCTATCAAGCGTGGCATTAGAGGGCGACGTAACAATAAGCATATCCGACTTCGGCGACTACGTCGTGGATACGGTACCGCAGACAGTCGCAGTATACAAAGATGAACGCACGCATGTGACGTTCACCGCATCACAGACAGGCGGAGCGTCAGGGACAGCGGATTCCGCAGGTATAGTCATAGAGTTCAGTAAAGAGGTCACCGAACTGACTGCGAACAATATAACAATGACCAACGGCACCGGATCCGCGGTAAAAGGTACGCTGACAGGATCCGGAAAGACATGGACATTATCGCTATCAAGCGTGGCATCACAGGGCAACGTAACGATAAAGATATCTGACTTCGGCGACTTCGCCGTGGATACGGCATCGCAGACAGTTGCAGTATACAAAGACGGACGCACGCATGTGACGTTCACCGCATCACAGACAGGCGGTTCTTCGGGAACGACCGATTCCACGGGCATCGTTATAACATTCAGCGATGACGTAACGGGATTGACGGCAAGCGACATCACAATAGCCAGCGGTACAGGTTCCGCAGTAAAGGGAGCACTCTCCGGCTCGGGCAGAACATGGACGATAAACATAACCAATGTCGAAGAGGGCGATGTAAATGTAGCAATAAGGAACTTCGGCAGCTATGCAGTGACCACGGTATCAGAAACGGTCGACGTGTATCAGGGTGAACAGGAACGTTTCACACTGACATCATCGTCATCATCGGGCGGAACGATCGAATGGTTCGACGGATCCGATTGGGTGATGTTACCGTCAGAGAAGGATTTCGAATACGGTACCGAAGTAAAGGTAAGGGCATCCAATGCCGGCGGATACGGATTCTCGTACTGGTCAGGGCACCTCTTTGGAACGGATTCCGATCCCGCATCGATGATCATGAATGCTGACAGGCACATAGAGGCGTTCTTCTATGACGAAAGCGACCACAGCGTTCTGAAACTTGATGCGGCGGCGACCGGCGGTAAAGTGATGTGGTCCGTAGGTCCAAGCACACCCGTTCAGTTAAGCACGGCAGAGGTCAGATTCAGCAAGACGGTGACCGTCGATCTGGAAGCAAAAGCGGACAGCGGATACGTCTTCCGCACATGGACAGGCGATCTCGCAGGCACGGCATCGTCAAAGACACTGACGATGGGTGACGACAGAACGGTAGGTGCGATATTCACCGATAACTCGCTTGATCAAACAACGAACCGTACGTTATCACTCGGTACGTTAACAGGAACGGGGACCATAGAATACCGTATAGGCAGCACGGGCGAGTGGGCGGTACTTGAAAGCATAATGCTTCCGAATAATACAACAGTTGAACTGAAAGCATCCGCAGGATCGGGACACACATTCAGGATGTGGACAGGCAGCATGGCAGGTACGGGATCATCAGCAACGCTGACAATGAACGGTAACAAGACGGTCGGAGCGTTATTCACCGATGACGATCTGGATCAAAGTACGAACAGGACGTTATCAGCGGGTACGCTGACAGGAAAGGGAACGATAGAATACCGTATAGGAACGAACGATGAATGGACGACGCTTACGTCCGTCGTACTCCCGGACGACACGGCCGTTGAACTGAGATCAGCGGCAGCATCAGGATCGACATTCCGCACATGGGCGGGAGACATCGGAGGAACATCGGCATCGTTATCGATCACTATGAACGGCAACATAACGATAGGTGCGGTATTCACCGATGATTCATATGACGGCAGGAGCAACAGGACGCTGACATTAAGCACAATTATAGGTCCCGGAACCGTAGAATACCGTGTAAAGAACGGGACATGGGCGGAACTTCTGACCGTGACAGTTCCGAACAACACGGAAATAGAACTGAGAGCGACCACGGACATCGGCTCCGTATTCGGAGGATGGGCCGGAGACCTCAGCGGGAACGCATCACAGATAACGGTCAGAATGAACACCAGCAGAACAATAGGAGCGGTATTCTTTGAGGCCAATTACACAATAACCGTGATCGCCGAAGAGGGAAGCACATTCAGATATACGTTAGGCAACGACAAAGCATGGGAAGAGTTCACTATCGGCCCTTCGGGATCATACACAATAAAGAATGTCCCTAACGGTATAGTGATAACAATAGAAGCGATACTCTTCGAAGGATACGAAGCATCATGGAATATCGGTGACGGTAAAGCGATCAAGAACAACACGCACACATTCACCGCGTCGAACGATCAGAGCATAACGGTGACGTTCACGCCGCCCAAGACCAGCACTGAGAAGAAGGATATGATGCTGTGGATAGTGGCCATACTTATGCTGATCCTGGTGGCGGCATTACTGATAAAAGCGGCCGCCAGCAGGGAGAAGAAGAAAAAGAAAAAGTAAGGCTCCGCAGGCGTATACGAGGACAGGGAGATAACACCTAAAGAGGAGGTCAAAGAGGAGGATCATAGATCCTCCTCATGATATTTTCATTAGGTATGCGTTTCTATAAGCGCATCGGCAGGTATGCACATATGCGTGCGCACCCAAAGAATACGGAGTCGGAACAAAGAGGTTAAATCGTCAGCTTCGATACAGATGTGAGAATATGAGCTTCTACGACAAAGATATTGTTTCTATCAGGGACTTCGACAGAAAACAGATCGAGGAGATCCTCCGCGTTTCCGAAAGGATGGTGCCGTACGCGTTAGGCAAGAAGAGGACCAAGGTCCTGGAGGGAAGGATCCTCGGCAATCTGTTCTTCGAACCTTCCACACGTACCCGTTTATCATTCGAGAGCGCGGCGCACAGACTGGGCGTCGATGTCATTGACGTTTCCGAGATGTCGGCGACATCCATCTCCAAGGGCGAGACACTGGCCGATACGATAAGAATGGTGGACGCCTACTGCGACCTCATCGTATTAAGACACCCTCACGAGGGAGCCGCACGGCTGGCAGCTAAATTCTCCGAAAATCCGGTAATAAATGCGGGTGACGGTGCCGGTTCACATCCGACGCAGACGTTACTCGATCTTTTCACGATAAAGAGGGCCAAAGGCAAGATCGAAGGCCTCAACATCGTTCTCGTGGGCGATCTGAAGTACGGGCGCACAGTTCACTCGCTGATCGACGCATTGACAGAATTTGGTGCAAATCTAACATTCGTTGCTCCCGAGACATTACAGATGCCCGAGGATAACGTAAAACATGTGAAAGGAAAGGGCGCAAAACCTCAGTTCACCGATAAGCTTGAGCATGTGATACCGCACGCGGATGTTCTGTACGTGACACGCATACAGAAGGAAAGGTTCCCCGATCCGTCAGAGTATAACAAAGTGGCCGGAATGTACCGCATAAACAACGAAATGTTAAGGGAAGCGAAAAAGGACCTGGTGGTATTGCACCCTCTCCCGAGGGTGGACGAGATAGCGCCGGAAGTTGATGACACATTGCACGCGAAATATTTTGAACAGGCGTTCAACGGCATACCTGTAAGAATGGCACTGCTCTACCTGATACTGGGAGGCGAAGGACTGTGATAGAGATAAAGGTGGCACCGATAAGGAATGGTACGGTCATAGACCACATAACGGCGGGACAGGCGCTCAATGTTCTGAAGATATTGGGCGTTAACGAATACAATATCGATTCGACGATAAGCGTTCTGATACGCGTTCCGTCAAAGAAGGAAGGGACGGGCGGATGGAAGGATGTTGTCAAGGTCGAGGACCGGGAACTTGATACGAAGACGGTCGATAAGATTGCGTTGATAGCCCCGAACGCCACGATAGTGATAATTCGCGATTATTCCGTCGCGGAGAAGAAGAAGGTGCTGTTATCATCGTCAATATCGGGACTCGTCAGATGCAGCAATCCGCACTGCATCACCAATAAGAATGAGCCAGTCGCTCCGGAGTTCGAGGTCATATCAAAAGATCCGCCGACACTGAGATGCAAATATTGTGACAGAACGATGTCAAAGATATCCGACAATCTGATATGATACGATGAGGCTGATCATAGTCACGGGAATGCCGGGAACAGGAAAGGAAGAGTTCCTGAACGTCGCATCCGACATGGGGATACGATTCATCAGGATGGGCGACGTTGTGAGAGAAACATACCAATTCCGGGACGCTGCATGCAAAGAGATGAGCGTCGGTGAATTTGCGGAATATGAAAGAAAAAAGCACGGATACGATATATGGGCGAAAAGGTCGCTCGAAAGGACCAACGGCGACGTGTTCTTGGTGGACGGGTGCAGAAGCATCGACGAGGTGAACGCGTTCCGTTCTCTGACAGATGATGTAACTCTCGTCGCGATACACTCAACCCCAGAAACGAGATATCGGCGGCTCGTTAAACGCAACAGGGATGACGCCCCCGCCACGCTGGAAGAGTTCATCAAGCGTGACGAAAGGGAGATGGGCTGGGGCATCGCAAAAACAATAGCATTGGCGGACGTCATGGTCCCGAACGATACAACACTGGAAGATTTTCACGCAGCGTCAAAGAATGTGCTGGAAAGGCTGATCCGATGAGATATTCTGTTACGCGGTTATGCGGCGGAAAAGCGTTAATGGCGGCACCCAAGGACCCTCTGGATATCGATCTTGATGACGCCGCCGACATCCTGGGATCCGCCGGGACAGTAAAGGGTCACGATGACATGATGCTCGTGATGCTGTGGAAAGGAATGGAAGTGACGTTATATTCGCAAGGCAAGGTCATGTTCCATCCGCTGGACGACAGGAGCACCGCAATAAAGTATGCGGATGAGATACTCGGGATGCTTGGGTAGATTATATCTATGTTCCCGTTAATTACGTGCGGATGGAATTACTGGATCTGCTGACAATAATATTCTTGGCAGGGCTGCTGTCGATACTGGCGCAGTATCTCGGTCTTCTGACGTTCGACGGTGCGGTAGCTTCATTGGGGATAGGACTCGTAATAGGGTTCTTCGGTTCCGTTGACTGGCTCCTGATACTGATAATATTCACCGGACTGGGATTTGCGGCGACCTTGGTCGGACTTGCCAAGAAAAGGGCAAAAGGGCACCAGGAAGGATCTTACGGGGAGAGGATGTACAAGAACATCCTTGCCGTCGGTATCGCACCGTGCGTATTCGCCGTTCTCTGTTATTTCACGGCTGACGAACATTACACTCTGTTATCAATCGCATACATCTCGTCAATAACGGTCGCCGCCGCCGATACGATAGCAAGCGAGGTAGGCGTGAAGGATAAGAAAGTATGGCTTATCACATCATTCAAAAGAGTAGAACCGGGAACGGACGGCGGCATCTCGGTCATGGGCACCGGATTAGCATTACTGGCGGCGATCGTGGTGGCCGCGATCGGATGGTACTTCATTTTCGATAAACCGTGGGATATGATGTTCCTTATACCCGTGACGGCAGGAATGGTCGGCTGTTTGATGGACAGTGTGTTCGGCGCCACGCTGGAACGCAGAGGGTATCTTTCAAAATATACCAATAATGCGTCAACAGCGATGATAGGTTCAATTTTCGCCATGGCCGTGTATACGTTCATGTTCTGATGATCATCTCAAATATCGCGCAGATCACATGAGACGATCTATTTAATTCAAAGAAAAAAACAAAAGAGAATGGGGGTTGCCCATTCAGAGTTTGCAAAGTTTTTGTAACCTTTCCCATTTTTTGTCGATATCCGCCTGTGCGTCCTCGATGAGGTCCCTCCATTTGTCCTTCATCAGATGTTTGAACCTTCCCTGGGCATTCAGCCAGTCGGTCAACGGTCTCTTTGCGAGTTTGCCTTCAGCGATCTTTGCGCTTTCCGCGGTAAGACGGTAGTTGCCGTTCTCCACCTCATACAAAGGCCATACGCACGTCTCCACCGAAAGAAGAGCAAGCGCTATCGTGTCCGACGGGTCCGTCCTCCATCCTCTCGGGCAGGGAGACATTGCGTTTATGAACGCAGGCCCCTTGCATTCGAAACCCTTTCCGCATTTGGCGATCATGTCACGCCAGTTGTGAGGGGACACCTGAGCAACATACGGGATATTGTGGCTGGCGACTATCATCGTCAGGTCCTTCGGATATCCAACTTTACCGGGAATGACAGAACCGGCGGGCGATGTGGTCGTCGACGCACCCAAGGCGGTCGCGCCCGATCTCTGGATGCCGGTGTTCATGTACGCCTCATTGTTCATGCACACGTACATCATCTGGTGCCCTCTTTCCAACGCTCCGGACAGCGCCTGGAATCCTATGTCGTACGTTCCGCCGTCCCCGGCGAACGCGACGAATCTGACGTCCTCTTTTATCTTACCCTGTCTTTTTAACGCCTGGTAAGCTGCTTCCGTTCCGGCGCACGTTGCCGCTGCGTTACCGAACGCGGTGTGTATCCACGGCACGTTCCATGCGGTGTACGGGTATATTGACGTTGAGACCTCAAAGCACCCGGTCGCATTCGACACGACAACCGGTTTATCGGTAGCCATTAACACCTGCCTTACGATTATGCCTTCGCCGCATCCGGCGCAGAGCCTGTGGCCCGATGTCAACCTTGTAGGCGACTTTGACAATTCTTTTAACGAGGCTATAATTTCACCCCCAGGTAGTTGACCTTTTTGGCCTTCTTATCGATCATGTCCGTGAATACCGTCTTGAGAACGTCCACTCTTGCGTCACGCCCTCCCAGTCCGTACACGTAACTGTACATCTCCGGCATCTTATCAAGACATACCGCCGATGCGACCACGTCCTCATACAGCGGAGAGTATCCGCCGAGCGTCATGAACTTGTCCATGACGGCAACTCCCTTTTTACCTTTCACGGCCTTTGCAATGTCCTTTGACGGTAACGGCCTGTACAGGCGGGGCATCATAACGCCGACCTTCTTCCCTTCCTTTCTTAATATGTCAACAGTTGCCTTCATTGTACCGAACGTCGATCCCAGACAGACGGCCACATAATCCGCATCATCGCACTTGTATTCCTCAACGAGGCTGTATTTACGTCCGGTCATCTTCGCGAAATCCTTGAAGACCTTTTCTGTCACATCCAGTGCGGCGTCCATTGCCATCTTCATCTGGTATCTGTGCTCATAGAAGAAATCAGGGCTGTCCATCACTCCGTATGTCACAGGGTTCTTAAGATCAAGCAGCGGATATACGGGTTTGTATTCGCCAACGAATTCTTTGACATCATGCGTGTCGATCGGCGTCATACGTTCTATCGCATGCGTTAAGATAAAACCGTCAAGACAGGTCATCATAGGCAGCTGAACATCCTTGTGCTCTGCGATCCTTAATGCTATGATCGCGTTGTCATACGCTTCCTGCACATTCTCGGCAAATATCATCAGCCATCCCGCGTCCCTTGACGCCATCGCGTCGCCGTGGTCGCAGTGTATGTTGATCGGTGCGCTCAATGTCCTGTTGGAAACGGCCATGGTCAGCGGCATCCTCAGTCCTGATGCGATCCCGAGCATCTCCCACATATACCCAAGACCAACGGACGCCGTTGCCGTTACGGTCCTCGCGCCGGCCGCTGCCGATGCGATGCATAACGTCAGCGCACTGTGCTCCGATTCCGTACAGACGAATTCTGTGCTTACCTCGCCGTCAGCGACGTAATCCGAGAAACGTTCAACGATTATCGTCTGCGGTGTTATCGGGTATGCTGCGCACACATCGGGATTGATCTGTTTCCATGCCATAGCTATGGCGCTGTCACCGTTTATTGCAATATCCTTATGTTCCATTCAGATCACTCCAGTACCATCGTTATCGCTTTTTTCGGGCATACTTTAGCGCATATCCCGCATCCTTTGCAATGCGTCATCCTGAAATCGCAGAACTTCCCGTCATTGACGATAACGGAATCATCGGGACAGTATATCCAGCACGTCATACAGTCGATGCATGCCTCTCTGTCCAATATCGGTCTGAACGATCTCCAGTCCCCCGTCTCAAATTTCAATGCGCTTCCGGGCTCTATCACACGGCCTCCGGGTACGAGCGACATCACTTCACCTCCGCGTATGCGCGCTTCAGCGCTGACAGATTCTTTATGATGATCTTATCCGGCAATTTGCCGGTGAACTTAGATGTCATCTGATCCTCCAGGGAACCGAATGACACTATCGGCGAGACCTTCACGAGAGCGCCGAGCATCGAAGTGTTCGCCATAGGTTTTCCTATTTCTTCGGTCGATATCTTCGTTGCGTCCACAGCGTAGCATTTCACATCGGTCCCGAGAGCCTCACTGAGCTCTTTCGACGATCCGGAATAATTTGCGAGGACGACGCTGCCCTTTTTCAGACCGGCCGTTATTGACTTAACTTTGCCGACAAGCGTCGGATCGAGAACGATAACAATGTCAGGCTCATAGACCTGGCTGTGCACCCTTATCAGATCCGATGATATCCTGGTGAACGCTCTGATGGGCGCACCCATTCTCTCGGGGCCGAACTCCGGGAACGCTTTAACGTATTTGCCTTCCCTTATGGCGGTCTCGGCCAGTATCTCATTGGCCGTGACGACACCCTGTCCGCCGCGGCCGTGCCAACATAATTCCATGTTCAAATCTAACCCTCTTTCAATAGCAAACAACGGCATATATATTAAAACTTGCGCTATTTCATTGTTAAGACGGCAGCAACAGTGCGTCTATCTGTTTCTGTTCTGCGACAAACGCAGAAAAATATGAAATTAGATACGATAAGCGTAGCATATACAACATATATCGTTATAAATGTTAAATTTTTAGGTATACCTAAAAAAATTACCTCAACCGTGAATAGTATTATATCCTATCAGGCGATTTAGAGGCCATATGCGGCCGCAAGGCCGTTAAAAGGGGATGCCAATGAAAAGAATAGCAAATGTCAACGAACTGCGCGTGAACGACATACCGTATGTAGGAGGGAAAGGAGCGAATCTCGGCGAACTTACGTCAGCGGGTTTCCCGGTACCGAACGCCTTCGTACTGACAACGGTGGCGTATGATCATTTCATGGACAAGAGCAAGATACTCAAGAAGATCGAGAAAGAACTGGCATCCATCAGCAAGGACAGCGATCAGTCCCTGACCGATGCGTCAGCGAGAGTAAGAGAGCTGTTCGAACAGTTCGAGATCCCGGCGGACCTGAAGAAAGAGATATTGGACTCATATGTGAGTCTATTCCCCGGAGGGAAGAAAGGATTCGTCGCGGTAAGGTCAAGCGCCACCGCCGAAGATCTTCCGGATGCGAGCTTTGCGGGTCAGCAGGAAACATTCCTTAATGTTTCGACCCCGGACGACCTTTTGGACAAGGTCAGAAAATGCTGGTCCTCGCTTTTTACTGCGAGAGCGATATCATACCGCGATAAGCAGGGTTTTGCGCACAGCGATGTGAAACTTGCCGTGGTCGTGCAGAGGATGGTCAACTCGGAAGTATCCGGGATAATGTTCACCATGGACCCTAACAGCGGAAAGGACGATATAATCGTGGAAGCGGGCTTCGGATTAGGCGAGGCGATCGTCGGCGGCGAAGTTACGCCGGATATGTATGTCATCAACAAAGGGCACATGGAGATAGTTAAAAAACGAATTGCGACGCAGAAATGGAAGTACATCAAAGGCAATGACGGAAAGACACAAAAGGCCGATGTTCCGAAGGAATATCAAAAATCACAGAAGATCGATGATAAACATATAATCGAGATCGCGTCCATCGGACGGCAGATCGAGATACACTACGAAAGGCCGATGGATATCGAATGGTGCGTTGAGGACAACAAAGTGTACATAGTTCAGGCCAGACCGATCACCGCGATGGGCAACAGTTCCAGTAATGAAACAGCGAACGAGAACACAGGCGCCGACATATTGACGACGGGGCTCGGCGCGAGTCCCGGACTGGCCACAGGCCCGGTGAAGTTCTTCGACGACGGGATGAGCCTTGATATAGTGAAAGAGGGGGACATCCTCGTAACGACGATGACAATGCCCGATATGGTGCCGGCTATGAGCCGCGCCGTTGCGATAGTCACCGATGAAGGAGGCATGACCTGCCACGCCGCCATCATATCAAGGGAACTGGGGACGCCTTGCGTCGTCGGTACGGGGGATGCGACAAGCGTCCTGAGGGACGGGATGGTCGTCACCGTCGACGGAACGGCAGGCGTGATATATTCCGGGGATGTGACAAAAGGGAATGCAAGCCCCGCTGCAACGCAGGTGGTAATGGCGCCAAGCGCCCCTATAACCGGTACGAAGGTGATGGTGAACCTCAGCATGCCCAATAAGGCCGAAGAGGTCGCGAAGCTGCCCGTGGACGGTGTGGGGTTGATGAGGATAGAGTTCCTCTTCACCAACTATATCGGAGAACACCCGCAGTATGTGATAGCCAACGGCAGAGCCAACGAATTGGTGAACAAACTCGCCGAGGGCATCGGGAAAGTGGCAAGGGCATTCTATCCGCGTCCCGTCGTCCTGAGAACATCCGATTTCAAGAGCAACGAATACCGCGATATGAAAGGCGGGATCGACTACGAGCCGATGGAATCGAACCCGATGATAGGGTGGAGAGGGTGCTCCCGTTATGTCTCAGACAATTACAGAGAGGCGTACATGTGCGAACTCCGCGCAATAAAGAAGGTACGCGACGAGATGGGAATGAAGAATCTCTGGGTGATGTTGCCCTTCGTCAGAACGATCGAAGAGGTCGAAGAGATAACAGATATGATGAGGTCCGTAGGTCTCAAAAGAAGCAAGGACTTCAAACTGTACTTCATGGCCGAAGTTCCGGTGAACATATTCATGGCGGACGAGTTCTCAAAGCATTGCGACGCGTTCTCCATAGGTTCCAACGATCTGACGCAATTGGTGATGGGCGCCGACCGCGATTCCGACATACTGGGACGTATGGGTTACTTTGACGAGAGGAACGAGGGTGTGAAGAGGGCGATAAGCCATTTGATACGTGTCGCTCATGAAAACGGCGTACCGGTGAGCATATGCGGCCAAGGCCCGTCGGTATATCCAGAATTCACTGAATTCCTTGTCAGAGAAGGCATCGACAGCGTATCGCTGAACCCCGACACCGTGGTGAAAACAAAGACGATGATAGCTTCCGTCGAACAAAAGCTGATGCTTGAAGGGATAAACAAACTGAGATCGAAGCTCTGATCTCACTTATTTTTTCTTCTTCGGCGGAGCAACATGATTGCTGTTGCCCAGCCGTTCATTTAATTTCGCCATCTCGTCGCTGTCCATGAGCCTCGTTGTCATCTCAATGAACGGATGTTTCGATCCCTCTATGATCGTCACATCATCCAATGACCATAACCCCCATTTCTCTGCGGTCTTTTCCAGACCCAATCTGACATCATAGTTGTCCGGTTCTAGAACAACGGCATTGAACGTTTTGGCGCCCATTTGTTTCGCCGCCATTATCCTGTGGTGACCGTCAACGATAAGATAACCGCCTATACGTTTCACAACTATCAGCGGTTCGTTCAGCCCCTTTTTGATCTCATACGAGCGGCCGATGAGCTCGTCCATGAAAACTTCCTTCTGAGTAGGAAGTACATCCTCGATAGGGATGTCCATATTCGTCATTTTCAGATGTATCCCGTTCTGCTGCTCCAGGAATGTCTTTACCGACATCACTTTCGATGGTCTTGATTTTTCGATATGAGAACGAACGACGTCAATGTTCGAGATGATCCCGATAAGCTTCCCCTGTTTGTCTATGACCGGAAGATTTCTGAGACCGTACCGGAAAAGTACGCGCATCGCGTCATCCATGGACATCTCGGGAACGGCGCACATGGTCCCCATCTTCATGACCTCGCGTATCTTCGCGTCCGGCCTTTCACCGAATCTTAGCAACTCTTTCGCAGTTATGAAACCGACGAGATATCCTTTCTTCGTCACCGGAAAACCATGGAAATCCGAATCGCATATCATATCTGCCACTTCTTTCACTGTCATTTCGGGTTCGACCGATCGGACGGATGATATCATATAGTCGGCTACGTTCGGCTGCTTCGGCATGTTAACGTCCAGTAAGCGTTACGAATGTTAAAATCTGTCGTTTCCCGGAAAACCTTAAGTGTTAAATACTGCCTCACTATTGACGAATCTGCAGCCCTGATAGTGTAGTGGCCTATCATGAAGCCCTGTCGAGGCTTCGACCCGGATTCGAATTCCGGTCAGGGCGCCATTCCTCTTCTCAAACCTTCTGCCTTCCGATGAACATAACGTTGAGTCCGTTTATCCTCTCGTCGTATGTGACCTCTGCATGGACGGAGAACACTTTCATCAGGTTCTCGGATGTTATGACGTCCGTTGTTTT
>JAIRJQ010000069.1 GCA_031260545.1 Methanomassiliicoccaceae archaeon
CCAAACTTTCGCTGCGTTTCTTGTTCTTTGCTGCCGCCAGGCCGATCAGCTCTCCGGTGAGCGCGTCCTGCAGGTTCGCGGTGCTTTCTTTCTTTCCGCATACTCCGTTAATTGTGCAGCCTTGTCCCTTGGCTGTCTGTTCGCATTGAAAACAAAACATCGACATTTTTTTCAAACTCCTCCGTTTTAATGCTATAATAACCATACTACAATAAATACATTGATATTGTTGTATAAACAACAAGAGTTGATAGAACGTGAAAAAGATATTCGAAAATGTCAAAGAAAATCCACTTTTCAGCGACATCGCGTTCAGTGATTTTGAACGGATGATAAAGTGTCTGAACGCAGAGACACGAACATATCGTAAGAACGAGGTCATACTGCGCTCCGGCGACACAGTGAATTTTGTAGGACTTGTGTTGTCGGGAGGCGTGAACATCAAAAAAGAAGATAATGACGGACGCATCGTGATACTTACGGATCTTGGGATATCCGAAGCATTCGGCGAGGTCTTCGCGTGTGCCGGCATATCTCAGAGCCCGGTGACGATACAGGCGGCGGAGGATTCAGAGATATTGTTCTTCAATTACAGAAAAATAATAACAACGTGCACATCCGCCTGCCCTTTCCATGCGAAGCTTATAGAGAACATGATGAGGCTGGTGGCCCAGAAGAACATAGAGCTCGCTCAGAAGATAGATATACTTTCTAAAAGGACCACGAGAGACAAACTTCTTTGTTTCTTTGATATGCATAGAGGCGCCGCAAAAAGATTCACCATACCGTTCGACAGAGAAGAGCTGGCACAATACCTCTGCGTAGACCGCAGCGCCATGTCCAACGAACTCTGCAAGATGCGTTCGGAAGGTATAATAAAATTTCAGAGGAACACTTTTGAACTCTTAAAAATATGAAATAATGTGGATGTTCTGACATATCTCTGTTAATACCTTCACATGTTGCGGTGTAATAAACGATATCTTTAATTAACATGCTGTAATTAATATTTAGGTGCGCGAATGGGAGAATGTAAGGCTACGGTCGATGCCGGCGTATGCAAGATGATCACGGTCATTAAAGCAAAGATGAATGCGGACGGATACGTTGAACTTGAGATAGACAGCGAGTGTCCGAACATCCTGAGGATGTCCTGGGCTCTGGAACCGGAGTTCGCATTCATGGTCGTCGAAGCTCCCATGAACACAACGCAGATATACAAGATCGCAAGCGAAGAGCTTCCGCATACCGCATGTCCCGTCCCGTCCGCGATGATAAAGGCGATCGAGGTCGCCGGCGATCTGGGAATAAAAAGGGACGTGAGCATCAAAATAGAATGATCCTTCGGATCTTTGATCCGGAGGCGGCGGATCGGAATATCTGCACACAAGCGTAAAGGGGCGGCGAATGTATGTTCGATATGGAAGAACTGGAAAGAAGAATCGGTAGACTTGTGATTGAATATGAGTTAGGGGCTGTGCAGGCCATGGTGGCCGCCATGGACGAGATGGGCATCCCCAATCCCACGATAATAAAATTCCTCGGCAGAACGCCTAATGTCGTCTCGAATGCGAGATCGCATGCAAGGCATAAGATCAACGTGATGAATGGCGAGTACGTAACGCATACAAATATCGCCGGATCCCTTCAGGCCGAGGAAGAGGAGTGATATTGCGGTCTGCCGTACATCATGCAGCTTCGTATGAATTAAAAAAATATAAAAAAAGGGGCTTGCGCCCCGCGATCTGTTTTAAAGTTTTACAGGTGTTGCGTGGACGTTGAGACCGAGATCCTTCGCATCCATTCCGAACGCAATACCGTAGAGCTGCGAAAGGTGGAGCACCGGGAACGCAAATCCGGAGTCTTTCTGACCGGCATCGAACTGAAGGTGACAGAACGGACATACGTCTATTATCATCTCCGCGCCGCCGGCCTTTATGTTCTCCAAGTTCGCTTTGGTGAACTTCAGCGCCGTTTCGCCGAACTGTGATCTTAAGCCTCCTCCGGCGCCGCAGCACATCATCTTCTGCTGTCTCGGCATGCTCTCAGCGCCTGTTGCTGCAATGAGCTCGTCAAGTATCTTCGGGTTCTCCGGATCGTCGAGACCTTTTATGTTGCTCGGCTTCAGGAAGTGGCATCCGTAGAATGCGGCCGCTTTGTACGACAGCGGTTTCTTTATTGCCGCCTTTATCGCCTCGATGCCTACTTCTTTGTACAATACCTCGGCGAAATGTTTCACTTTGGTGTTGCCGCTGTATTTCAATCCTATTTCAGCGAGTACCTTGTTAACGCTCTCGAGCATCTTTTTGTCCTCGTGCAGTTCGTGGGCCGCATCAAATAATGAACCGTAGCAGCCGTTGCATATTGTCACGATGTCCAATCCTGCTTTCTCGGCCAATGCGAGATTTCTCGCTGCCGCAGCTAACCATGTTGCTTTGCTGAATGATTTTATCACACCCGGCGCGGGGCAGCAGTTTGCGTCAGTAAGATCGACAAGCTCTATGTCCAGCGCCTTGAATACCTCTCTCGTTGACTTCTCGATACCGGGGTATCTCAAAGGTGCTATACATCCTAGGAAAAATGCATATTTTGCCATTTTTATGCCACCAGCTTTTTGAATCCCGTAAGATTCAGTATTTTATCGAAATCGGCCATTGCAGCCGGGTTGTTCATCACTGTGGGAGGGTTCTCCGGAAGACCGAGTTCCTTCCTGAGTGCTTTTATCTTGTCGTTGTTGTCGACCGTGTGACCAACTTTTATCAAATTGGCAGCGACCTTCTTGTGGCCGTCGTACATTTTTCCGTTAACAACGGCGATGTTCCTTAACGCTGTTACAACATCAACTATCTGTACATCGCGCGGACATCTCTCCGAGCATGTGTAACACGTTGTGCACTGCCAAAGGTCCTCGCTGTTCACTGTCTCATCTTTCAATCCCAATTGCGCAGCCCTCATGAGCTTCCTTATCCTGTACGCCACGAACTTGCCCGAAGGGCAGCCCGCTGTGCAGGTACCGCACTGGAAGCATAACATGACCGTTGCGCCGCCATTCTTGGCGATCTCATCCGTAAATCCGGGTACTGGTGCAACCATAATATTACCTTAGCAGAGGATCACTCTTTTTGTATATAATAAGAGAAGATGAATATCAAAGAGTATTACCATTTACGGTAATACTATTTCCTTCTTATCAATTCGGCGATCAGTCTTTCCGTTGTTTCCGTCAGTTCATGATAAACGGCGAGGATCGAATGCCTCAGCAATGACGGGTCGGTGGAACTGTGCACCCTCTTTCCTTTCCTTAGCAATAAGATCTCGTCAATGAAGAAACTCTTCCCTGAATCAAAAAGATCGTTCACCGACATGGTCTCGGAATCTATCGTATATTCCTTTCCTATCGAATCCAAATGCCTGAACGCTATCCTCTGTGCTCCGTAACGGTATCTGATGTACGACGGTCCTTTATCAACATGGACCATATCCATTTGGGCTATCTCCTGCCATTGCAGTCCGTCGTCATCAAAAACATGCACTGGGTCATCCAGTATCACTACGTTCGCGTCACCGCTCTTGAGCATCCTTAGGTTCACGTGATCATCGGATATCAGAAGGTCTGCGCCGGGGTCCGCGAATGATAATACGGACATCAGCAGTTCTTCCGTGACCGGTGAGCAGGCTACGGTGAATCTTCTTTTATCGGACAGTTTTGCATCTGCAGTGCTCAGCGATCTCAGTAATGCCGCTGCTTTTTCAGTGAGCTTCGATCCGCGCGGAGTTGCTGTCAATAAAGCTTCTCCGATCGACGTTTCCATTTCTTTTATATGGCGGTACGCCACCGGCGCTGATATCCCGAGCGTTTTGGCGGCGGCGTTGATGCTGCCTGTTTCATGCACTGCGTACAGCACCCTCATTTGTTTTTCTTTTATCGTCTTTCCGCCGGATACGGCGGCCGCCTTTATCTTTACGTCCACAGCATGATATTGATGAATGAGTATTAATCTGCAAGCAGAAAGAACGATCATTTTTCAATTAATAACGGAGCATAAAAATAAAGATCGACAGACCGCCTTTTCATTTGACGGCACGGAATATATTTAACCGATGATGTTGCTGGAACGGGAAGATGAATCAGCGCAAACTATCGGATACCATTCTGGTGATCGGTCTCGGAAGTCCGATAATGACCGATGACGCCATCGGTCTTAAGGTGGTCGATACGATCGGATCAATGGGTCTGAGAAACATCGAAACACAGCAGGAAGCGATCGGCGGACTGGACATAATCCCTGTGATATTGGGATATCGCAATGTGATCATCGTTGACGCCATAAAGACCGGTTCGTATGCACCGGGGACTGTGATCATCTTTGATCCCGAGGATTTTGAACCTACGGTAGGGAACGCATCCGCACACGGCGTCAATTTAGCAACTGCGATGCACATCGGACGTCAGCTGGAACCGGAAGGGATGCCTGAATCGGTGAAATTCGTTGCGATAGAGGTATCCGATATAATTACCGTAAGCGAAAGCATGACGGACGCCGTTGCGTCCGCTTTGCCTGATGCCGTGAACGCTGTTCTTGACATCATCGGAAATATTCAGATGTCCATCTGATCTATCGTCATCTTGGAAAGTTCCTTCGTCTTTTTTCCGTATACGGCGATGTTCAGTTTCTTTGATCTGATGATATCATCGGCCACCCGCATCACATCTTCGTCGGTGACGTTATCCAATGCGTCAAGGTCCTTCGAGAACGGTTCTGCCTTTCCGGTGAGCATGAATGATTTTGTCAGCCTGTACATCCTGCGGTCGGTCGATTCCAGGCTCCTTGCGGTAGCTCCCTTCAGAAGATTCCTTGCTCTGTCGAGTTCGCCTTTGTGAAGACCGTTGTCCCTCAGTTCTTTCATTACATCCGCTGCGGTGTTTATCGCATTCATCACGTTGTTCTCGGTGGATGACATGTATGCGGCCATTGATCCGGCATCGGTGTTCTGGTCTATGGTAGAGAACACGGAATAAACGAGTGCTTTCTCTTCCCTTATGCTCTGGAACAGTCTTGAGCTCATCCCTGCCCCTAATACCGCTGTAAGCATCCTTAACGTGGCCCTGTCGGGGTGATCTGCAGGATAGGCATGGAAACCCATTCCCGTGTATGTGTGGTCCCCCTTCCTCGTATAAAGGCGGTAAGCGGAACCGGTCCTGACCGGAGGCCTTCTGATTATTTTTTTCCCTTCGCCGACGTCGTCGAAATTCTTTTCCGCCCATTCTTTTACATCTGCCGGATCAACGGAACCGCATGCCATTACGGCGATGTTGGGCTGTTTGTACCGTTCGTAGAAATATTCTTTTAACGTTCCTGAATTGAGTTTTGATACTATATCCGTTTCACCTGCTTCATTTTGAGAAAGTTCGTGACCGTCCCATAATGTTTCCGCAAAGAGCTTATGGATGTATGAATCCGGATCGTTCTCCCACATGCTTATTTCTTGCAATACGATCTTCTTTTCCAATTCAACATCGTTCTCGGCGATCAACGGGTTGACACAAATGTCCGCGACGAGCTCCTTTGCGATGTCCGCCGTTTCTTTTAGTGTTATTCCGTAAAATGCGGTCATCTCTTTTGATGTGAACGCGTTCATCTCGCCTCCGGCCCCTTCGATCTCCTTCGATATCTGGAGTGACGTCCTTTTTTTCGTTCCGCGGAAAACAACGTGTTCCAAAAGATGCGATATCCCTCCGATATCTTTGCTCTCATCCCGCGATCCAGTTCTTACCGCGACCAGAAACCCGGAACTTATTGTTCCTTTGATCTTTTCCGTGATGACAGGTATCCCGTTACACGTGTGCTCAAGCGATATGTCCATGCACTTGTAACATTCGATGTATTAATAGCGTTGTTCCCCATGTCTGAAGTATATGACGTTCGAGGTTCACAAATATAAGGATATAAGATGGAATAATCCGATCGCGGTCATAGGTTTTCCGAGTATAGGGTTATCAAGTTCCATCGCCGCCAACTTCCTTGCCAGAACACTTGATCTGGAGGTGGTCGGCGGTATAAGCTCGCCTGATTTCCCTCCATATGCTGTGGTGCAGAACGGCGTTCCTTTACCGCCGGTAAGGATGTACGCAGGAGGGCGCGATTGCGACACGCATTGCAGCGGAGTGAACTGCGATGCCCTTATTGTTGTTACGTCGGAGTTCATACCTAAGATCGAGCATCACCATCCGCTCGCAATATCATTATTGGACTGGCTGAAAAAGAACGGCGTCATGACGATCATATGCTTGGAGGCGATACCGCAGTTCGATGCCGATGACCGCATCTACGGGGTAGGTTCAACGCCGGCGGCCAATAAGATAATGTCAGAATATTCGATCCAAGGGTTAGAGGATACGCTTGTCAGAGGGACCGCAGGCGTTATGTTATACGAGGGAGCAATGCGGAATATTGACGTATTTGCGATACTCGGTCCTGCGAGGGCAGATATGCCGGATCCCCGCGCCGCCGCAAAACTCATGGAACCGCTGGCGAGGATGCTCCCTGAATTAAAGATAGATCTGGGTCCTTTGTATAAAGATGCAGAGGAGATCGAAAAAAGAATGGATGCACACTCGGCCGCGGTGAGCGCCGGGAATAAAGATTTCCTCTACGGATGAATCAGAACATCTGTCTTTTGCGTCTCTGCCGCTCATATCTTATTAATTGAACATTGGTATGAAATGATGAAAGGCACAGCCTGAAGGAGAAATGACCATGTAAAATAAATGAGCGGTTTCTGTTACTCTAAGTAACCAAACTGGAGACAGAAACCATGAAGTACATTGGATTGGACGTACATAAAAAGAATACATGTGCCTGCATAATGAACGCATCGGGAAAGGAAGTTCACGCGATGGAAGTGAACTCCAAACCTGCCGGTCTTGAGAAGATCGCTGAATACATGGGAGATGAGGAATACGCCGTATTGATGGAATCCTCCACTTATTCGATAAAAGTGCACCGGTATTTCGCCGATCGCGGTGTGGCTGCGCACACCGCTCACGCAAAATATCTTTCCATGATAACGAAAAGTGATAGAAAAACTGACAAGATCGACGCATCCCATCT
>JAIRJQ010000093.1 GCA_031260545.1 Methanomassiliicoccaceae archaeon
AGGAGGGGGACCTCGGCGTCGTCAAGTCTGGAACGCGTTGTGAATCAGTTGCTGACGTCAATGGACGGCATCGAGAGCCTGAAGAACGTCATGGTAATGGGCGCGACGAACAGACCCGACATGGTGGACCACGCCCTTCTGAGGCCGGGCAGGTTCGATAAACTCATACTGATCGGACAGCCGGATGCGGACACGCGGTTAAAGATATTGGAAGTTCACACAAAGAATATGCCGTTGAAGGATGTCGATCTCGGCGGCATTGCAAAAGGAACGGATGGTTACGTGGGCGCCGATCTCGAGGCGCTGTGCCGTGAGGCAGGCATGGAAGCATACCGTGAGGACCCGAATATCGAGAACGTTTGCAGAAGGCACTTCGACGCTGCGCTCATCGTTGTCAGACCGTCGGTTGACGCTGACATGATGAAGAATTACGAAGATCTCGGCTCCCAGATAAAGAAAAGGCGGGCGTCCTGGGACGACGTCCCGTTCTACCGGTGATACCATGATGGAAAACCGCGTGTTCATTTCGGAGATCGCCGGCAAGATGGCGGTCAGCAAGGATGGCCAGTTGCTCGGGCCGATAGAGGATGTTGTCATTGACACTTCATCGGGACTCGTAAGATATCTTATACTGGGGGCGACCACGAAAGTATCGGATACCGTGGATGATATGGGGCGCGCTATCATACCGATAAAAAAGATGCATCTTGATCAGGAATACGTTATCGTGACGCCGTTAGATCCCTGACCATGTACGGGCCCTCTCTTGTGAATCCCATGGACGCATAATATTCTCTTACGCCGACGCCGCTGGTTATCCTCATTTTTTTGATGCCCGCTTCCTTCGCGATGTCCTCGGCCTTGGCCATCAGCCGTTTGCCGAACCCTCTGTGCTGCCACTCACCGTCCTCGCCTATGCCTGCCATTTTACCGAATACTTTCAGTTCGCGTACCGATGCCGTCTCATCGTCCAGTCTGAGGCGCACATAACCGATCAGCATATCGTCGTACTCCAGCGACATAAAATGTTCGGTCCCTCCGGACGCTTGGTATTCAAGGTCCTTGAACAATATGAGCGACGGATCATTCAATGATATGTCGTTCGGTCCTACTTCACGGCACCTTATGCATCTGCATTGTTTGTTCTGCATCATCAACCGTTCCTGCGCCAGCTCGCGGAGATTGCTTTTCATTATACCGGCGGCGATCTGCGGCACCGGTATGTCCCGCTGTATCCTCTGTATCCTCACATACTCGGGGACCATGGACTTCATCTGCGATACCAATGATACGCCTTCCTCCGTATCGTACGGGACATATTTTCCGGAATTCCACATATCGTAAAGTTCCGTTCCCGGGATGACGAGCGTCGGATAGAATTTCAGCATGTCCGGTCTGAATCCGGGATCATCGAACATCGTTTTGAAAGATGCCAGATCCTTTTCTTTTGACGATCCGGGAAGCCCGGGCATGATGTGATAACATACTTTCAGACCATGCGTCTTACATCTTGCCGTTGCTTCGATGACCTCTTTCACACCGTGGCCCCGGTTCACCTCTTTCAATATCTCATCGTCAAGTATCTGCACCCCGAGCTCGACCCTTGTTGCTCCCATCCTCATTGCGTTCCTGATCTGTTCATCATCGAATACATCCGGTCTCGTTTCTACTGTCATCCCGATGCATCTGTGCTCTGATGTTTCGTTCAGCGAGTGTGCCTTTTCAATATCTTCAGAGTCGACACCATTCATCGCATCAAAACAGCGCCTGACGAACCACTCCTGATATTCCCGGTCTCGTGAAGTGAACGTTCCTCCCATTATTATCAGGTCTATCTTATCGGTCTTGTGACCGATCGCCTCCAGTTGGTTTATGCGGTCCGATACTTGGCGGAACGGATCGAAATCGTTCCTGAGCGCGCGCCTCGCCGCCGGTTCCTTCCCTGTATAGGATTGCGGCGATCCGTTATCGACACCGCCCGGACAGTATGTGCATTTGCCGTGCGGGCACGGGTGCGGTGACGTCATTACCGCAACAACTGCAACACCGCTTATTGTTCTCACGGGCTTTCGCTGAAGCAGCGGGACCACTTTCTTTAATTCATTATCGTTCGCATCCGCAAGTATCTCGGAATTTGACGGTACTGCGTTGAGCGAATGCTCACCGGCCAGTTTTACTTTCGTTCTTTGAAGCTGATCCCTTGTGGTTATCGTTCCGTTCATGATCATTTCAATCACGCGCCTGTTCAACTCGAAGGCCATGGGATCAACCGTAATATCCTGACTCCGGTCTTTTGTCCTCTGCCCTCTTATGCGCCCCCGGGCCGACCGTATCGATATGGACTATCCTGACTATCGGGATGAATCTTGTTATTCCTCCCGTGAGTTGCAGCACCAGGGCGGGTTCGCTGCCTATCATCGCATACCCTTTGAACACGCCTCTGGACCTTTTGTCCTTCTCCGTCGTTCTCGAATACCGCTCACCTTCCGTTAATGCGAAGGCCTCTTTATCAGACACGGTTCTTCCGCTCCTCGTCCACGAGCGTCTGAAAGTGCGCCACTGTTTTCTTGTAATTTTCCATTGCCATGTTCACATTCGCTTCGGTGAAGCTCCATGCCTTCCTCAGATCGCCGTACCGTATACGGTACCCTTTCTTTATTTGACCGTCGAATTCTGTGTCTGCGCTTTCCAGTATGTCCATCCCTTTCAGTTTATTGATGTGCCTGTATATCGTCGGTTTCGTGGTGCGCATAAGCGCCGCCAGCTCGTCCACCGTCCACACCTTCGTCATGTTTCCCATGAAATATTCCATGAAAAGACGGTACGGGACGCTTTCTCTTACGTTTGCGGCGTCGGTCTTCGGATCGTATCCCTTCGGTATGTATCCTATCTGCACAAGGAATGTCTCCGCCACCGTGTTTATGTCGGTCATCGCACCGAGTGGCGTATTGCTTATTACGTTCAGCTCGAACATGTTATCACAGGCATGATAATAATTAAGCTGATATTTTTATTTTTCATACTCAGATGTCTTTTCTTATCTTGTCGATGGCTTCGAATATGCTTGTCGTCGGTATCACGGGAGCTACGGGGATCATCAGTATCCTCTCTATCGTCGGTGCGATTATCGGAGCGCAGACGACCGCTAACGCACCGTCCCTCTCTGCCATTACAGCTGATACGATGGCGTCTTCCATCGTCGCCACCGGATATTCGCGTAAAAGGATGTCCCTGTTCCCTACTTTCACGGTATCGCTTATTGTTTTCAATACCTGATGTGACGCAATTATCGCAATGAATCTTTCGTCGGGTTTCGCGGAAAGATATCTTACGGCTTTGATTATCGCCCTTATCGTTCTGAGATTGGGTTCGCGTTTCTCTTCGAGGATCTTGTACATTGTGCTTTGTGATATTCCTGTTGATAGACAGAATTCGTTGATCGTCATATCTAATTCGTTCGCAAGCACGTTCCTTAACGCTTTCTGAAATCCGCCCTCTTCCCTCAGCATTCCTGAGATCAGTTCTTTATCGGACATTTTTCTCACCTTTTATGTATTCCGTTGCATTCATACCGGCGACCGCTCCCTGTCCGACCGCTTTCGCGATCTGCCATGGTCTTCCTGTGACATCGCCGCATGCGTACACACCTTTCACCGATGTTTCGCATTTCTCGTTGACCTTTATCGTACCGTCCGTCTCCGGCATCACACCGATGTCCATCGCAAGATCGGATGATGATCTTGCCCCCAGTTCAATGAACACGCCGTCCACGTTTATCATTGACCTGTCAGAGAACATCAGCTTCGTGACCTTATTGCCCTCGCCTATTATCTCGGCCGCTTTCTCATCGATCATCTCGGCGCCGGAATCCTTCGCCTTCTTTATCATCATCTCTGACGCTTTTGTCTCTTTGGTGACCCAGTACACCTTTGACGCATACTTCGTCATAAGTTCTGCGGACGCGGCCGCTTCCGATTCGTCACCGATTATCGCTACTCGTTTTCCTTTGTAGAAGTTGCAGTCGCATGCAGCACAGTAGCTGACGCCTTTCCCGAAGAATTCCTTCTCCCCCGGGACGTTGAGCTTTACGCGTGAAATTCCGGGTGCAAGTATCACCGCCTTCGCTGTGACCGTTGAGCCGTTCTCCGTCGTCACGGAGAACATATCATTCGAATGTTCCATTCCGATAACGTTCTCTTCAAGATGTTCGGCACCGAAGGCCTTTGCCTGCGCTATACCGTTATTCAGTATATCGGAACCGTCCGTTTTCCCCGGTATTCCGAAATAGTTCTCCACGTGCGCTCCGTACATAGCGCTGTTCGCACGTTTGCCGATGATCACGACCGACCTCTTGCCTCTGGCCGCGTGTATCGCCGCCTGGATCCCTGCGGGCCCTGCACCTATTATGATTATGTCCATAATGATCTCATATGTCCAGAACGTACTGCCTGATCTCCTCTTTCGGTCTGAGGCCGATAAGCGGCTCATACATCACGCCGTCCTTGAACACCAGTAGCGTCGGTATCGCGTTGATGCCGAATCTTGCCGATATGCCCATGTTCTCGTCCGTGTTCAGTTTTGCGACGGCCACTTTTCCTTTGAGTTCTTTTTCCAGCTCCTCAATTATCGGCGTGAGCATCCTGCATGGTCTGCACCATGGCGCCCAGCAGTCAATGAGCACTGTTTTGTTACCTTCAATGAATGCATCGAATGTCCTTTCGTTAAGTTCCGTTACCATTCTGTCAACTCCGATTAGGGTTCCGATTGCATAAATAGGATAAAAACATTTCAATCAGATATTTCAGCGGGACACCGGGACAAACATAACAATCACGGAATGAAAAGATAATAAAGGGAAGGGTCGCCCCTTCCGTTTCAAATTGTTTGGATCACCTTCTCAACAGAGTGAAGATCAGGACCACCGCGACCAAGATGACAACGATGACCGGCGGCACATTGATGACCGGAGGCTCAACGGGCGCGGTATTCACCGTAACAGTGAATGCCGTCGTCGCTGTGATCCCGTCCTCGATGTATGTTACGGTTACCGTCAGCGTACCTGCAGCGAGTACCGCTCCGTTGGCCGTGTCGGTGACGAAACTTGTCACTACCGCTGAGCTTCCGTCGTCATACACAGCAGTGATCTCCAACCCTGCAAGGTTGAGCATATCGCCGACTGTGTACGAGGTCTTGGCAGGCATCGCTGTGACCGCGATGCTTTCGAGCACCGGATCAGGACAGGCTGCCGGGTTGACCGTCACATCGAAGGTCGCTGTTGCGGTGACCTCGAAGAAAGTATAGCTGACGGTTATCGTTATCGTTCCCTCGGTGCTGAGTACCGTTCCGTCCGCCGGGTCCGTAGTGTAGAACGCTGGACCTGTGTTTCTGCTGCTGAGTACGGCCGTCACGGACATGCCGGTCAGATCGAGTACGTCACCTACGGTGTATACGATCTTGTCCGGCAGTGTTGTCACGGCAATGCTTTCCAACACCGGTTCTGCCGGTAATGCATTCACCGTCACTGTATACAGAGAATATTTGGTCACACTGCCGACCGTGTAGACGATGATGACCGGTATCCTGCCTATTTTATCGAGTATCGCTCCGTCGATCGGGTCTGTGGTGTAACCTACCGCTTCCTCCGTGGTTCCGTCAGTATATGTGGAGGAGACCACTAATCCCGTGATGTCAAGTGCTTCGCCCACGAAGTACACCGTCTTGTACGGCAGCGTTGTCACGCCTATGCAGTCAAGCACCGATCCCGTTGCCTTTGCGACCGTTACATTGAAGGCCGTTGTCCTTTCGACCCCGCCCTCGGTGTATGTGATCGATATCGTTACAATTCCCGCGGCGCTGAACACTGTTCCGTTTGCTGGGTATGTTGTGTAACCTGAGACCTCCGCGGAACTGCCGTCGCTGTATGTTGCGGTTATCTCCAGTCCTTCTAGATCGAGTACGTCACCTACTGTGTACGAGGTCTTGTCCGGGACGCCGGAGACAGCGATGCTGTCCAATACAACAGGTGCGTCGTTGACGGTCACATCGAATGTCACCGTTCTGGTAACGCCGTCCTCTTCGTAGCTGACAGTTATCGTTATCGTTCCAACAGTTTCAAGTATCGCTCCGCCCGCAGGGTCTGTGGTGTAACCTGTGACCTCTGCGGAACTGCCGTCGCTGTATGTTGCGGTTATCTCCAAGCCCGTAAGATCGAGTACGTCACCTACTGTGTACGAGGTCTTGTCCGGGGTGCTGGAGACCGTGATGCCGTCCAGCATCGGCGGGATCGTAACGGGATCTACCGTAAGTGTCACAACAACTGACTCGACGCCGGCCGCCGTCACGGTGAAGTAGTACGTTCCGGCGACGGACGCTGGATCGGAGGTCATTGTCAGAACGGCCGTATTGTTCAGTATGGCTGACGTCCCTGCTGTTATACCGATGGGCGCCGTTGTCGCCGTGAGACCGTCGGCCTCGTACCACTTTACGGTCATGAACTTACCGCTGGCTATGTTCGCCGTCGTTATTTCGAACACTGCCGAATCCGTTGACCCTTCTTCGATCGTTCCGTTCTGTGAGCCTGCGGTCACCGTTTTGGCATCGGCGTCCAGCAGATAGACGAAAGATGTTCCGTC
>JAIRJQ010000048.1 GCA_031260545.1 Methanomassiliicoccaceae archaeon
TGTTCAATGCGAAAAATGTAAGATCCGATATCGTGGCGTGGATATCCGATTACTTTCAAAAGAATGGTTCACCGGATACGAAAGCTGTCATCGGCATAAGCGGCGGCAAGGACAGTTCCGTCGTTGCGGCATTGTGTGCGGAAGCTATAGGCAAAAAGCGTGTGCTCGGTGTGCTCATGCCGCAGGGAGAGCAGGATGACATCGATGTTTCGTACGCCCTTTGCAGAACACTTGATATCGGATACGTGGAGATCAACATCGGCAGAGCGGTAAAAGCGTTATACGATGATATCAGATCGGCCGGTCTGGCTCTTAATGATGTCGCCCTCTTTAACACACCTGCGCGGATACGTATGGCCGCTCTTTATTCCGTTTCCGGCATCGTTGGCGGAAGGGTCGCCAATACGAGCAACCTAAGTGAGGATCATGTCGGTTACGTAACAAAATTCGGCGATTCCGCCGGCGATTTCGCTCCGCTGTCGAACCTGACCGCCACTGAGGTCAAGGCGATAGGCAGAGAATTGGGGCTTTCAGAAATGTTCGTGAATAAAATACCAATCGACGGTCTTTGCGGAAAAACCGACGAGGACAGTTTCGGATTTTCGTATTATGTGCTTGACCGATACATCCGCGAGGGTGTGTGTGATGACATCAACATAAAAAATAGAATTGATAAGCTTCACAGGATGGGGCTTCACAAAGTAAGATCTATGCCGGCATTCACGCTTAAGTAAATTAAAAAAGAAATTGGGATCCGGCAGTACCGCCGTGATCTTTTATTTTACAGCGAGGAGTTCGATATATCCGCGTGCGCCTTTCGGCTCCATCTGTATACGCGGATCTTCATTATACCACTGACATCCTATGATCTTCGGATCATATCTTTCGATCGCGTTCCATATTGTATCGATGGCCTCACAATATTTCTCCTCATCGAACGGTTCGCCTTGGAACATCAGGTATTTTGCTGCCGGCAATTCTATCATATCGAACCCGTCCGGGATAGCGCCGCTGTAACCTTTTGCAACTTCTACACCCTGAACATATTCGGAGGTGTTCTGCTTTATATGCTTTTTAGGAAGCCACATTGACACCGGTTCACCGAATATGCCTTCGATCTTTTGTAATTCGTTCCAGGTATCGCAACCCACTTCGTCACAATATTCGAAGTAATCCTTCGCTTTTATTCCTCTTTTTATTATAGCTTTCCTTGCCGGCCTATCTGTTACCGTTATCAATACGTTATTTGTCCTTTTCATGGTCCCTTCCTCTTTGTCATTCTTCGTCTCGCAGCAGAATACCTCGCCTATCGGCACGTTAAAAACATTCGCGATCCTGAACGCTAATTCCAAGGATGGCGTATATTTCCCGGCTTCCACCGCAACGATCGTCGATCTTGATGATCCCGATCTTTCAGCAAGCTCCAGCTGTGTCATCTCGCCGGAGGAGAATCGTAATCTTCTGATGTTGTTCGTTATCACGATGTCTTTGCTCATTTTTATTTCTCCTCTGTCATTATGTTCAATTAACATAACATAATGTTCAGTATATTGCACATTATATTCAATATATTAAACCTTTTGTATGCTCTGTAAAAAATACCTCTGATAATGTGTTATTTCGATCATAAACAATATCGTTGCGCTTTTTTGTATAGACGAAACGTTTAAACACTGAAAAATGTATTAAAATTTTGGTTATAAACATGGCAGAATACAGAAGCGAGATAGTTAAAGTTGCATGGAAGATGTGGAAATCGTCCATCAGAGAAGAAGAGCGCAACGAATTGGACATTCTGATAAATCAAAGAGCATCGGAAGGCTGGGAACTCGTTGCATACACGTTCATGGGCGGCGGACAGGGCGGCCTCGGCGTGGATATGGGAAGAGGTATCCTTATAACATTCAAAAGGGGATGAATGAAAAGAAAAAGACCGTTGCTGTTCACTACGGTCTGATTTATTTTTTATATTTGACATCACATCTATTATCATCCTGTATCGTGTGAATAGTGATAATATGAAGAACGAAGTGCTTAGATTGCTGAGAGGGAACACCGTTATGCATCTGGCGACGTGCCTTGACAATAACCCTCGCTCGTCGATAATGGAATACGGCATGGTCGATGATTCATTGATATTTGCGACGTTCCCCGGAACGATAAAGGCAAAGAACATCAGAGAGAATCCTCGAGTAAGTCTTACCGTCGGCGGAATGCCGACATACGCAGCGATAGACGGCACCGTAACTGATGCGGATATTATTGAGATCGAGGGCCTTAACAAAATATTGTTCGAAAGGCACCTTCTCGGCATACGTCATCAGATCTATTCGGACAGGTACACAAATCCGTACGAGAAGTATTCCGATTTCAAAGATATGCTGATGTCTGGAAAAATGAATCTGAAATATTACAGGGTGATATTCGATACCGCATACTATACGCACGGAAAGGGGCCTGCGGTAAGGATCGATATGAAATGATGAGAAGTGCTCAGTTCTGATCCTTTACTCTCAGCAGTTTTATTGCTGTCTCAACATCTGCGTCCTCGTTCACATCGAACATGAAGCTGCGGCCTTCAACATACGGCGCAGCATTCGATATAAGTTCCATCACATATTCCGGTAAGCCTGCGTCCTGCGAAGCGCTCACCGCTCTTTCACCGAAGACAAAATTGACCTTGAAAAGGCCGTTCATTGGTATCAGGTACAGAAGCGTACGTTTACCGCTTTTCACGACGAGCGTCCATCCTGCTTCCTTTGTGTAAAATTTCCATTCTTCGCTCACGTTCTTGTGATCCTTCGTTATATGTTCTTTCAGAGCGTCCCACAGGGATTTTCTTTTATCTAATACAGCGGCGACGGCTGTCTCGTCTGGTCTTACGGTCTTGTCACTGAATGCGCTTAATGACATTTTGTTTCACCCATTGTTATCTGTGATGCGTTATTCTTTGCTCATGAATGTCGCAGGTGTCACGGCATAGGTATTGTACTGCGGGCCGCCCGTGATGTCTCCTGCCACGACAAATTTCTTTTTCATCATATGTTAATGCTGTTCTCAGCGTTATATCCTTTCTGACATTCCGTCGTCAGAGAATGTCTTTGAGCAGCAATGCGGCGGTCCTGCAGAACTTTGGGCACTCGTTGTCAAAAAGGCCGTTATCGCGTGCGTATTGTCTTTGTTCATTGTCCCTGAGATCGATCCCCAGTAATACCGGACAATCGACGCTTCCGTGTATCTCGGTGAATCTTCTGACGAACTCGTCGCGTTTTGAAATAACTTTCATCTTCCGTTCCGTGTCGTTCGGCTCATGGTTCCCGTGCTTGATGCCTATGGCAATGAACGCTCCGGTAACGGCGCCGCATACTCCTCCCGTGAACATACCGGCGCCGAAACATGAGGCCGTCCTGTACGCTTCTTTTTCACTTATGCCGATGCGGGCTGCGACCTCTGCCAGCACCATCATCGAACAATCTATGCCTTCGCGGAACTTCTGCTGAACGTACTCGTCCGTTAACATCTATTGCGTCATACGGAACGTACTATTTCATTATCATCCTCAGACCGGAACATCAAAGATTTATCTTTGTTAAGTGATACGACAAGAGGGCGAGAGCTTATGGAAAAATATTTGAAATTACTGAACCAGAACAGAGTGCTGAACTTGGCAACTTCTTACAAAGATAACCCGCGTTCGTCGATCCTTGAATACATCATGGTCAACGGGAACATTTTGATCATGACCGATTCGAAGACTATAAAGGCCGGCAACCTTGCTAAGAACCCGAAAATAAGTTTAAGCGTCATGGCCTCGGATCCCGGTGCAAACCTTGAGGAGCTCCACTATCTTGCGGCCGACGGCACCGTTACCGACGCTGATCCCAATGATATCAAGGTGTTCAACAAAGTGCTTATCGAAAGATATCCGGAATTCGAGGCATTCATGTCTTCCGGCGCAATGAATAACAAGTATTTCCGCATAATTATCGACACGGTCTACTATTCTGAGGGGATGAAGCCAGCAGAGATAATAAAGGTGAAAAAGTAAACGAAATATGAAAACCTTTTACATTTTTCATTTATTTTCGTAAGGTAGAAAGTAATTATATATGAGATTGCATGGTGCACCGTCAATGTCCGCGGTCATCACTTCCGAATTGTTATTCAGTGCCTTGATAATAGTGGCTCTGTTCCTCATCATATTGTCAACGCCGACGATAATACTTGCAGTGAGGGCATCATCCAAACTCCTCAGCAGATACCGTACCCTCAGGTCGGTGGAGGGGTTGGATGAAAGAGCGGTATCGAAACAAACACTGGAGGAATGGAACACCGTCAAGAGCCCTCTGAGCTATACAGCATTGCTGAGTGATGAGATAGAACGCCTGGGCGCCCTGAGACAGGCGATGCTTCACTCTGAGATAGCGATCGTTCTGCTGGTTGTGATGGGCTTATATCCAGGATATGAGAACGATGTGCTCATCGGAATGGCGGTGGTCGTTTCTCTCGTTGTTCTTGTGGTGATATACGGCATACGGAACCTGAGGCATTACATCAGGGAATACGTTGACGCTCTTGCCGAGATCGATGTGAACGGTGACGAAGCGGTCGCAAGAATATACGGATAAGCGGGGAAAGGGTTTTTACTCCCATGCGCATGCATACGCATGGCGAAGGTTACATTACAAACGAGCGCTGGCAATATTGTCATAGCGCTGTATGATGATATGCCCGTAACGACTTCAAATTTCAAGGATCTCGCAAAAAAAGGATTCTATGACGGCACGGTATTCCACAGGGTCATCGACGGATTCATGATACAGGGCGGATGCCCCGAGGGAACAGGCACCGGAGGTCCCGGATACAACGTCAAAGATGAATTTGTCAAAGGTCATTCCAATGTCAGGGGAACGATATCAATGGCCAACACAGGCCGCCCGAACTCCGGCGGAAGCCAGTTCTTTATTAATTTGGTCAATAACACATACCTCGACTGGGATAACCCGAGGACGCCCAGTGCGCACCCGGTGTTCGGAGAGGTCGTCGAAGGAATGGACATCGTCGACAAAATAGGGAAGACCAAAGTGGGAAGAAATGATAGGCCCGTTACTGATATAGTTATCAAAAAGGCAGAGGTATCTGAATAATGTCCAGGCACGTGATGGAAGCGCTCGGGATGACCAGGGTGGTCATTGAGGACGGGAAAGTGGTGGAGATCGGAGAACCGAAAGTGAAATATTGTCCTTTGTTCAAAAAATATCGCAACATCGATGAATTCAATAACGATACGATACGCGGCAACATGGAATATCGTATCTCTCATTTCGGGATGTGCACCGAATCACGCCAGGTAAGAATGAAAGATTTCTTAAGTTTCGGGATCTCCGAACTTTTAAGCATGGCTCTCATGAAAAATATGCTTGATGCCGCTGTTATCGCCGCAGACGGTACGGGAACATGCGTTCTTGACGACCCGGAGATCGTTCAGGGATTGGGCGGACGGATATCGGGGATAGTTGAAACGGAACCTATTGCATCTGTGATCGAACAGATCGGGCAGGAACGTATACTTGATCCTGTAAGAACAATAATAGACCAGTTCGCCGGCGTTTCCAAGGCGTTCGCCATGAGATGCGGAAAGGTCGGCGTCACGATAACGAAAGCGTCCGATGCGGAACTCATACGAAATGCGTTCGGCGGTAACGTCGTGATATTCGCGGTGCACACGACCGGCGTATCAATGAATGATGCGAAGAAGATGTTCGACTTCTGTGATGTGATAACAGCATGCGCATCCGAACCGCTGAGGAAGCTCGCCAAGGAGCGCGCCCTTATACAGGCGGGGACGAAAGTGCCTGTGTACGCGGCAACTGAATTCGGAAAAGAGATAATAATGATGAAATTGAAGGAACTTGGAAAAGAACCCTCTACCGGCGAGGATGAACAGCCGATCCCGCTTAACTGATCGTTTCTACGACGAGATGAGTGTTCGAACGCAGATATATCAACGGTATTCTCAGTGACCTTAAACGCCTTTTCAGTTCTTTGTCATTAGTGAGCACATAAGCGTCCAGTCTGATCGCCGCTTCCACTATGGCATCGTCGCCTGTTCCTTCCGTTTGCAGTATCTCGTATTTCCGGGCAAGCATTATGGCTGCCTTAGCATATTTATGATCTAAATTTTTCAGTTCGCCGATCATCGGCCCGGGGACCACCATTCTGACCTCACCTAATAACGACGATACTGCGAGATCAAGGTTCATACGCATCTCGAACGGCATAAGCAACGCGTTCGTGTCTAAAATGACTGATTGCATGTTCACTGCTCTATAATGCCGTAACCGATAAGTCTCCACTTACCGGTTATCCTTCTTGATATTGCGACCCTCTGCCCTTTCATTATGCATACGGGTATCTTCAGAACGACCTCGGCGGAATCGTTCCTTGCGCTTTTTACAACACCGACCGTTGTCGCCGTTCCGATACTGAGCATCAGCGGTTCGTTGCTTTTGATCTCATCCACTTTAAGGTCGGATGCGGTTCCGACAACACGCTCTAAAAGCACCGTCTTCATTTTGAAATCATGGACAACATCCGGCAGGTACGCAGGAGTTCCGATCATTCTTCCGGTGAGACCGTCCGATTTGGTTATCGCCGGATCAAGACCGGTCCCTATCGCTATGAGCCCTCCGGGGTATACGATGTCTGTTTTCTTCCCGCCGGCGTGGAGTGAGACGACCTTCGTCGTTATGCGCTCCCATGTCTGCTTGCCGGCCGCCTCTACTTTTCGCCCCGGGACTATCTCTATTTCGTCACCGATCTTCAGCGTCCCCTGGATCAGCGATCCTCCGATCACACCGCCTTTGATCTCCTTGGGCGATGCTCCAGGCGAGTTTATATCAAAAGAACGGGCAACGTGCATCAGCGGGGATGCTTTTGTATCTCTGATTATCTCAGATATTATGTGTTTCTCGATCGCGTCCACCAGTCTGTCGATGTTCACATCGTGGTGCGCCGAGACTGGAATTATCGGTGCATTCTCGGCTATCGTTCCTTTAACGAACTCTTTTATCTGCCGGTAGTTCTCCAATGCTTCGTCCCGGGTCACAATATCGATCTTGTTCTGCACGATTATTATCTTTTCAATGCCCACGATGGACAACGCCATCAGGTGTTCCTTTGTCTGCGGCTGCGGGCATTTTTCGTTCGCAGCGACAAGCAATAATGCACCGTCCATCAGTGCCGCGCCGGATAACATCGTCGCCATCAGCGTCTCGTGACCAGGTGCGTCAACGAAAGACACGGATCGTAAAAATTCTGTTTCGGATTCGCAATTCTTACATTTTTCGGATGTTCCCTTTTCGCCGCAATGCTTGCATTTGAAAAAGGCAACATCAGCATACCCGAGTTTTATGGAGATACCGCGTTTGATCTCCTCGGAGTGTTTGTCTGTCCATTCACCGCTCAACGCTTTTGTCAACGTTGTCTTTCCGTGATCGACATGCCCAATCATTCCGATATTGACCTCGGGCTGCTTGGGGACCTTCATTTCTTCTCCACAGCCTTAGGAGGTAAGATCTCTTCGATGGATTTCGGACCGTATTCGGCAATTGCCATGTTTATTTGGACTATTTCGTTCGAAATTGCGGAACCGCGGATCGCTTTGCGTCTCCTCTCTCCGGGATATACCTCATGGAAACCTTTTCCGTCCGACAGAAGGATCTTTCTCTTCTTGTTGCCGGGAAGGTCCTTTCTCATAGGTATGCCGTTACCGTCGCTTCCGCCGGTTATCTTCAGTTTGTATCCCGGAAGACCGACGAACACTCCGTCCACGATCTCTCCGATATTCTTTCCCACTAGGGAGTTCGCGTGATGCCCGGACACGACCACCTTATGTGATTTACCTGTCTTGACGTCACCTACGACCACTTTAAAGTCGACCATTCATACACCTGTAATTGCGCCCTATTAAAGAATAACTTATATACTTTTGGTTCGGATGAATGTCCCTATAAAAATATATTTATTTGTTAACGCGTGAAAGGCCGTTCCGTCACCCTTTCTTTTTCTTCTTTTTCTTGGGTTTGTCCGCTTTAGGTCTGTCTGCTTTATGTTTATCAGCCTTGGGTTTGTCGGCCTTAGGTTTATCAGCCTTCTTGCGGCTCAAGAGTGCCGCCAGCCTCTGTTTGAACTTCACTATCGGCGCGACGCTCATCGGGTCGACATTGTTCATTTCCGCCAGGAACAGTGATACGTAATCACCGAGCATCACAGCTTTCAGACTCCTTTCCAGTACGGTCGATCCCCATATCGTCACTATCTCCGGATCCAGGCCGGCCGACGTCATGATGTCTATGGACTCGTCCAGCATTGACCTTTCGGTATCCGTGGTCTCATGTTCGCACAGGAAAACGGGCTTGACCTTTGACCTTTGCACGCATTCCGACCACCCTACGATCTCGTTATGGTTCATTTCCGGGATGACGCCGTTGAATGCGATCATCTTCGAATTCTCATTGATCTGGTTCTTCCATCTCACCGCAGCCGCGGATAACAGGCCTGTTGAATATATTGCCGGCACCGTTCCGTGGATATTTCCGGCGATCTGTTTTGCAAGGCTTCCCTTGTTGCGCATCCATATGCTCCCTCTGAATTTACGCAGAGCGGGCATAAGTTTCATTATTTCCTTCTTTAACCTCGGACCGCCAGAAGATTCCACGATATTTGCAAGATATCCTATCATGTGCCCGGCGGTGCTCCTCGGCTGCATATTCGTCGGCACTTCCATGATCTTGTTGCCGTCCCGGAGGCATTTCTCTTTGAGCTCTCCGCCTGATGTTATCACGACCACCTGGCATCCCTTGGCCTGGGCCTGATCGTACATCATTAACGTTTCCTTGGTATTGCCGGAATAGCTTGACGCCACCACCAACGTATCCTTATCGAACCAGTTGGGTATGTTCGTCGCCCTTATCACCTGCACCGGGACCTCCCATGATGTTAACGTTGCATCAACGATTATGTCGCCGCTTAACGCAGAGCCGCCCATGCCGCAGATGCACATCCTGTTGAATCCTGAAATGTCCTTGAGTTTTGATTTCGCCGCTTTCTCGATGAAATCAACGAATCTGTCAACTTCCTGGACCATCTTCTTGTAATTGTCCTGCTGCTCGTCCGCTGCCGGCAAGTCACATCCCCCAGAAGGGTTCTTCTTTGCGTTTTATCGTAATAACTTCGTCAAGCGTCATTCTTTCATCATCAGTGATATCCGCCTTTGCCATCTCTTTGACCGCAGACCCCAGGATGTCGATGTATAACACATCCCCCGTATCCGCCTGTCTCCCTATAGTTATATCGTCAATGGCAACGGCAACTTCCTGCCCCTGCGTCGCTTCTTTGATCACTTCTTCGCCTGAGCGTATGCTTTTTATTTTTCCTACCGAGCGCCCGTCGGACGTTATAAGTCTCTGATTTGGACGTATGCGTCCTGCGAGAACACGAACGCCGACTATTGCCGGCTTGGCCGCACGGAATATACAGTTCGGAAGTATCTTGAATTTCGCGGGGAATGAGAATTCCGATCTTTTTTCGGCGTCCTGTTTCTTCTTCGTATCATCAAGCCATTGCTGGAACTCCTCGATCAGACGGTAGACCACCTTGTTCGTAAAAACTTTGATGTCCTGTGTTTCCAGTTCCGCGGCGGCATCCTTTGACAGTTCTGCGTTGAATCCTAATATCACTTTGTTCAGCTGCGTGCCGCACGCTGCCGCATCTACCACGTCGCGTCTTGATATCTCGCCTATGCCGTATTTCCTTATCGGTATCGATGCTGCTTTAGCTTCGAACGCTAAAGCTTCCAGTGAACCTATCGCGTCCGCTTTGATTATCACGCCGTCATCCTGCGTCTCGATCTTGACGGATGTCTCTTCCTTCATCTCCGCTAACGCGGGATCATTAGGTCCGCTTATGACTATCAGCGGCGCTCCTGCGATCACGCCTTCCATGTTCTGGCACGATATCTTTACACCCGCCGCTGCGTTCAATTCTTTCACCGAATCGAATCTGTCCCGGGGGTCGCGTATCTCATCCAGCGGTTTAGGTTTCAGTATCGCTTTTATCTTCGTTATGATCGGTGCCCCTCTCGTCCCGAGTGCTACGGTATCGCCTCTTCTGAGCACACCTGAATAAAGGATCATGTCAAGCGTTTGTCCCAAGCCTTTCTCCTCTTTGATCTCCAGTATCGTCCCCTTTCCGGGGCCTTCCTCGTTGGATAACTGTGACTCGAGGAAACGCTGCGCGAGACCGACGAGCATCAGTAAAAGATCGGCTATACCCTCTCCCTCTTTGGCGCTCACGGGTACGAGGGCTACCGCCTTAGTAAAATCATCTATCCTGTCGTATCTGTCCGCGGGTACGCCTTCCGCCGCTAATAATGATATGATGTGATACATACGGTCATTGAAAACATCCATCGTGTGTTCCTGCTGCACCTTTTCAGAAAGCACGAACGGCCTTCCCTTTTCTGATGACCATCCCTGTATCGTGTCTATCTTGTTCATCGCGATGATGAACGGCGTCTTATACTGTTTCAGTATCTTTATTGATTCAATGGTCTGCGGTTTCAGGCCTTCTCTGATATCTACTACCAAGACCGCAAGATCGGCAAGCGATCCGCCTCTTGCCCGTAATGTGATAAAAGAATGGTGCCCCGGCGTGTCAATAAAAAGCAGCCCGGGGACGGTGAACTTCTTCCCTCCGATGAGTTTTCCGCACACTTTGTATATGTGATCGATGGGTACTTCCGTCGCACCGATATGCTGCGTTATCAGTCCCGCTTCCCTTGAGACGACGGATGTTCCTCTTATGGTATCAAGGAGCTTCGTCTTCCCGTGGTCAACATGACCCAGCACACTGACAACCGGCTGCCTTGTTGCCATTTGACCACCTTACGGTGAATTTATTCGTAGATCCATCCTTCTAAGGTCCTATCATACTTGATAAGTTCCTCTGGTCTGAAGAATATCGCGATCTCGCGTTCTGCCGATTCGACGGAGTCGGAACCGTGTATTGTGTTCCTCCCCATGTGCATACCGTAGTCGCCGCGTATCGTACCGGGTGCGGACTCTTTGGGGTTTGTTTTGCCCATCATGTTCCTGCACACCGTTACGGCATCCTCGCCTTCCCATACCATCGCGGCCACCGGGCCTGATGTTATGTAAGAGATCAGAGGATCGAAGAACTTCTTGCCCTTGTGCTCGCCGTAATGCCTCTCCGCCGTTTCCTTGGGGATGAGCATCAGCTTCATCGCAACAAGTTTTAAGCCTTTCTTTTCAAAGCGCGAGACGATCTCCCCGATCAGTCCTCTTTGGACCGCATCGGGTTTGACCATAAGGTATGTCCTCTCCATGGGGATCATTCCTTCTTCTCTGCTGCCTTGAGGCGTGCTTTCTTCTCTGCTGCGAACTTGGCCGTCCATCTCGTTGTTCTTGGAACGCGTCTGAGTTCTATCATATTCTTGTAACATTTGCTCGTGCAGAAGTTCAGTACGGTACCGTCCTTCTTCACGAACATCTTGCCGGTGCCCGGTTCTATATCGGCACCGCAGAACGAACAGTTTCTTTTCTCTACCACGGGATCACCTCATTCCGAGTTTTCTTGCTTCTCGGGACGTTTCCCTGAGCATGAGTATGTCGCCCATTCTTACCGGTCCCATTATGTTCCTTGTGATTATCCTTCCCTTGTCGCGGCCGTCAAGCACACGCACTTTTACCTGCGTGGCCTCTCCGGTCATACCGGTGCGGCCGATTATTTCAACGACCTCAGAAGGAATGCTGTCTGCGTCTGCCATCAGGATCGCCTCACTTCTTTAATTCACGAACAGCTTTCGCGATCTCTTCGTAGAGCGGCTTTCCCTTTCCGATATCGACTATCGCAATGGATGCGGTCGGTTTCTCGAGACCGATCGCGTTCCCCAGCTCTGACTTGCTCGGCACGTAAACATACGGGATGTTCTTCTCATCACAGAGAGCGGGCATATGCGCCAGGATCTCCGGGGGAGCAACATCCGTCGCCATTATTATTATGGCGGCCTCGCCGCGTTCCGCTGCTTTTGTAACTTCGTTTGTTCCTTTCTTTATCTTTCCGCCGTCCCTGGCGATCTCCGCGAGGGAGTACGCTTTGTCCGACAGCTCTTTCGGTGTCTCAAATCTAACAAATACTGGCATTTTATTACCTCCTTCCGATGT
>JAIRJQ010000083.1 GCA_031260545.1 Methanomassiliicoccaceae archaeon
AGCATCCGGAATTGTGAAAAATCAGAATTGATTTCAATTTTCTGCGGACTGGACATAAAAAACGGTGCAGGAGGGGCTTGATGTCAAAACTTCCGGAAACAGCTGAAAGATGCGTGGAATTGTGGATCAAATACCACGAGGACCACGAGACACTACCGAAGTCTATCGGCCGTTACCAGGGTGATTCATTGCGTGCGATCCGGATATTCAGATTTTTCGAGAAACAGGACCTTCCTTACAAATGGGAAGAGGATGATCTGATTTGGATCAAAAAATATTGGCTCAGCGATCATGTAAAACCGGACGGTAAGAAGTCCAAGCCTCTTGCGATCAGTACCGTCAAAGGGTACATCGATGTCATATCCCTTCTTGCTGCGCACTATGGGAACAACGTCGGAAAGATGTCGAAGATAAAATACGGTCAGGACGAGCGGCCGAACGTTGACTGGTTGGAATTCGGGGATATCGTAAAGCTACTCAATCATCCGATGGATCCGCTGCAGCGTGCGGCGATACACTGCATGGCGAACCTTGCGATGCGCAGGATCGAATGCATACGTCTGAAGCTGCGTATGATCAACTTCGTTATTCGGACCGTGGAAGTTGACGGAAAGGGGCATAAGAGGCGCATATTACCGTTCCACCGGAATTCTGATCCTATCTTCATGGAATGGCTCGAGGACCGTGAGAAGCTGCGGGAGAAGGCCATGGCATTCGCACGCAAGCATCACCGGAAGTTCGTCGACTGCGATTCATTCTTTGTTTTCAGACGCGGGCCCGGCATTTTTGCATATTCGGAAAAGGGGAACGGCTTCGACAAACAGGTCAAAGATAAGCTGACGAAAGAAACGGGCATCAAGATCAAAAATCACACATTGAGAAGAACGTGGGGCCGCGAGACATACTATCGCGGAGGAGCGAAGATGCGGGACATATCCGCGATCTACGGCCACAGCTCCGAAATTACAACTGAAAGATACATCGGCGTCGATAACCGACGTGTCAAAGAGACGATGGAGAAAACACCTTATTGATAAGAAAGAAGGAGAAAAAGCACATGGAAGAGATACCTGACGGAATAAGCGAAAAAAACGAGGGTATCCAGATCGAAGTAGTGGGCCCAAAGAGATTTGAACTCTCGACCTCCCGGTTATCAGCCGGGCGCTCCAGCCAGTCTAAGCTATGGGCCCTGTCGGTTGGAGTGCCAATATGGAGGGATAATAAAAAGGTTTTGTTATTGCCCGCCGTTAAATCGCGGCGGCATTTACTTTTATATTATTGCGGTTGCACCGTACGGCGAAATTGCATGAGCAAAATAAAGCGGTTCAAAGAGATCGAGAAGGAATTGGAGCAGCGTGCCGAAAGCACCATCGATAACGTGATCGCTTTGGAAACTGAGGATTTCAAGGACGGGAAGCTCACTCTCTCCGGTTACGACAGACTGAAACATGAATGCGAGTTCATCGGCTACAAAGAGGACATTGAGATCATCGTGCCGAAGGAGAACGGAACGGATTTCAAAGGATCGCTTGAGGGCATGGTCGCGATAGAGCTTTCACGTTTAAAGATAAAAAGACAGAGCATCAAGAGACAGGCGCTGATGTGCATGGCGGCCGGTGTTATCTGGTTCCTGATCGGTGCCTTCTTTCGCGAAGAGACGCTGATAAAGGATATAACGATAATAGCCGCATGGGTCTTCGTATGGACGGCTGTCGGCAAATGGTTCTTTGACCTCAGCGATCTGAGCGATAAAAGAATGAGCCTCCTGCATATCCTTACGGGAAGGATCACTGCGAAACAATAATAACTGTCCGTTCTTATTGATGCGCATGGCAGGGGTATTCCATTGGTTGAAGGTCAGATCGTTCTGTTATGCCACCGAGGATCAGGAGAAGCTCAATGACCTTATGGTCAGAATATCCGGAACGGAAGATTTCAACGCGGAGATGAGCGACGGCCACCACGGGAATTCGATGATCATACTGGCAGCGGAACTGAAAGGCAACGCAGAATGCACAGAACTGTTCAGAAGGCTCGGAAAAGATATCATTGACAGTTTGTTGAATGATATTGAGAAAAGGATCGATGACGATTGTACGTTCTACATGAGGCTGGATAAACAGGCCGCCGTTCTTGAGAGATACGAGCTCGCGCATCACGGCGATGTCGTTTCAATTACATGTAAAATAGCCTCGCATCCTGCCAGGAAGGATATCGCAACGAATAATATGAGAACATTCCTTGAAAATATCCGAGGGACCGTTTAACTCCCTGTATTCTCTTCCTTCTTTTCCGTCCTTATTATCGTGACTTCCTTTATGCGGCGGTTCTTCACAGATTTGATTATAAATTTCGCACCTTCCACCTCGAAGGATTCCTTGTTCATGGGTATGTGCCCCAACTTGTGCAATATGAACCCTCCTACCGTGTGCCCCTCGTAATCCCCGATATCGAATGATATTCCGGAGCCTTCCATCACATCGTATATGTTCGCCCCGCCTAACGCCAGATAGCTTCCGTCCGAATTCTCGACCACTTCGTGCTCGATATCATCATTCTCGTCCCATATCTCTCCGATCAGTTCTTCAATGATGTCCTCTAACGTAACGATGCCGGCGGTGCCGCCGTACTGGTCGAGAACGACGGCCATATGTATCTGCGATTTTTGAAGTTCCTTCAGAAGGACGGATATCTTCATCGTCGTGGGAACGAATTTCACCGGACGCAATATCCGCTCTATCTTCGTACTGTCGGATTCGAAATAATTGTTGTAAAAGTCCTTACTGTAAATGACACCGACGATCTGGTCCACGTTGTCCTTGTACACCGGTATCCTTGAAAATCCCGTATCTTTGAAGGCTTTCTTTATTTTGATCTTGTCCGTGTTTATTTCGACGGCTACCACGTCCACGCGCGGCGTGTACATCTCCTCCACAGTGATATCATCGAACTCGATCGCCGATTTTATCAGATCGCTCTCGTGTTTTTCAATGGTCCCCTCTTCCTCGATCTCATCGATCATCACTTTGAGCTCATCCTCTGTCATCGTCGGATTGTCATCTTCCGGCAAGCTCCTGGATAATAGTTTTTTCAGTCCCACGAACGGCAGACTTATCGGTGTCAGTACGATGACCAAAAAATTCACCGGGGATGCGAGAGCCATGGACCATTTCTCGGCACGGTCCATCGCCATGCATTTAGGCGTTATCTCACTGAACGTCAGCAGTACCAGCGTTATTACGACGGTCGAGACAACGGCCGCGAGATTTTCACTGTCGGTCATCAGATAATTGACAAATAATATCGTAGACAGCGTTGCCGCGGTTATATTGACAAAATTGTTGCCTATCAGCAGCGTCGTCAGAAGCTTATCATAATTCTCGGATATCTTATACGCCTTGGCCGCTTTCTTATTGCCTTCTAACGCAAGATTTTTGATCCTTATCCGGTTCATCGACGAGAATGCGGTCTCGGCAGCTCCGAAGAATGCGGAGAACGCCACCAACGCCATCAATACAATGATCAGATAGACGCCGCTAATTTCCATCTCGCCTTACCCCTGACCGGGAATAATGAACGATCCCGTCCTGTATGAACAACGATGCATGCTCCCTGCCATCTAAATACTGGTGGTAAGTATTTTAAACCTTTGAATGACAATCGTTTAATTATACGCTTTGTGCGGATGTTTCGCTGTTAACAGGTTTCATCTTTGATTTAATTTAAATATATAAATAAGTATATAATCAAAAGGAGTGAGAACCACATGGTGGAGTTCAAATACGAGGTCGTCGAAAGGGTGGCAGTTCTTTCAGAGTCATCGAAGGGATGGAAAAAGGAGCTCAATCTTATCAGTTGGAACGGCAGGGAGCCGAAATATGATATTAGGGAATGGTCTCCGGACGGAGAGAAGATGGGCAAGGGCATCACACTCACCGATGAAGAGGTCGCCGTTCTCAAAGAGGCGCTTTCCGGCAGAGACATCTGATCCCGCGGCGGTCTGAGCGGACGGATGCTTACAGGGTATTTCATATGAGCGTGAGCAGGATAGAGTATCTGGAACGGTTCCTTGATGATGTGGAGTTCGTCATCTCCGGAAAAAGGAACGCCATATCAGAGGACAGATGGCTTATTGCGAATTACGACCCGCTGTTCTATGAGGTCGTGTCGAAACATCTGAAAAGTTCTGATGAACGTGTCAGGGCGGATGTCGTCACACTTTTGGGACATGTAAGGGAAAGAGCGGCCCTTGATATTGTGAAAGTTATGAGAACATCGGACAAAGAATGGGTGAAGATCGCATGTCTGGGTTATCTTAATGCTATGAACGAATCGGATAACATGATACCCGATCTTTTTGATGTCCTTGAACATAAAAGGGGACCTGATTTCGAACGTGCCGCAAAGAGGCTGGCGGCGGTCGGGAGAAGTGAGGACGTTCCGAGGCTGAGGAAGACATACGGACAGGTGACCGGCGACATGAGGGATATCATACAAAGAACGCTCATTTCTATCATCGACCGGGACCCGGAACTGATAAAGAAAAAGGAATTGATCCTCTCCGTCCCGGTGTTCCCGGATGAGAAGAGGTTCAGCATGTTCCTTGACAGCAGCATCACATACCTTGATATACGGTATCGGGACAGCGTCGCCGGTAAAAAGAAGGTCACTGAAAGAACTTACTCGAATGTTTACAGCGCGATCAGAACGATGAGGACAAGGATGTTCAATGAATACGATAACCTGAAGCATTACGGGTACTCGTGCAAAGAGATGTACAATGAGCTTATCCGCCTCATAGAGTGGGCCTCGGCCGATCTTTCTGAAAAAACGGTGGATAAGGACGATCGCATCAGAAAGGACATATTCTGCCCGAAATGCGGCAATGAGATGCGGACGCATGACGGCATAATGAAGTGTGTGGACTGTTTTATGAAAAAATAAGCGGTAAAAATCGAAAAATAAACTAGTGGTTTTATAAACCAGTACCGTTTACCCATTTTAGAGGCATTCGTGATATTACGACCTGGTCCGTCCGTAAGGCGAGAGGAAGATGATATTGGAATACTCCAAACAAGAGGAATAAAAATGGCCTACGGAGATAGGAATTATAGGGACAGAGACCAGCCGCCGAGGGAAATGCACAAAGCCACATGTTCAGACTGTGGTAACGAGTGCGAAGTTCCCTTCAAACCGACACAGGGAAAACCAGTCTATTGCAGGGACTGCTTCAGAAAGCACGCCCCCCCGAGAGACAACAACAGGCGCGGAAGATACTAAACGTATAAGAACGCCTTAAACACCTTTAAACACCCTTAAGTTTTTCTCAGTCATGCTCTTATACCGTCCTGGTATACGGCATATATGGAATTCAGCCCGAATCAATACCGGAACCCGGAGGGAGAAGAAGGCCGCCTTTTGCTGGAGGACATGAACGATCATCATTTTGAACTTACAAAATGGGCCCTGTCCAAGCTTCCGGCGGCCGAATGCGGCAAGATACTGGATATCGGATGCGGCGGCGGGATGCTGATATCGCTGCTTGCCGAGAGATTCGCCAACGCAGAGATATTCGGTGTCGATATATCCGAGGTCTCTCTCGCCATGACCGCGCTCGTCAACAAAGAGATAATAAAGAACGGAAGATGCCATATCTCGCTGAACAGCGTTTCTGCCCTTCCGTTCGCCGACAGTGCCTTTGATCTCGTCACCGCCTTCGAAACGTATTTCTTCTGGCCTGACCAGGTGAACGACCTGAAAAAGGCGGCATCCAAAGTGAAAAGGGGCGGATACCTTGTGGTCGTCTCGGAAACGTACCCGCACCCGGCATTCAAAGAAAGGAATGATGAGGTCGTCCGCGTTTACGGATTGAAGATGATCGACAATGATGTCCTGGCATCGATACTCGAAGGATGCGGCATGGACGTGACCGTCAACGAGATAGAGGAAAAGAACTGGATCACATTCGTCGCAAAGAAAAGATGATCTCGCCTCTGCGCTCTGCGTGCCTGTACAGCCAAAGCATTGTGATGCTTACGGCCGCGATCGGTAATGCGATCAGAACAAGCACCGCTCCGGCGGCCGCGCTGCCGGATACGTATATCGCAATGCCCGCTATGAACAGCGATAAAGAGGCAATTAAAAGTATCTGAGCCAGCAGCTTGTATCTCACACTTCGGTATACAGCGGGGAGAATATCAACTTTATCTTTGAAAAGAGAAGGAAAGAAAGAAAAAAGAAAGGGAAAGGGAGTGCGTTTATGCGATCTTTTTACCGGCCGCAGGGTTTGCGCTCTGGTCATACACAGATACAGGTTCAAAGACCCACACCGCATTCGCCCTGAGCTTCATGGCTGCAAGCTCTTTGTTCATAGCGTCGAGCATGGGGCCTTCGGCAACACGCTGTTTCGCTTTCACGTATACTGCATATGATGTCAATCCTACGTTGACCAGCAAGGCCGCCTTCGGGTCCTTTCCGAGGTTCGCCGCTGCGGACTTCATCAATATCTCGCCGACGATCAGTGTGTCCGGCGCTACCGCACGGATGCTTCCGCATACGATCGAGTGAGGGTAGCCTGACGGGCAGTTTGTTGACAGTACTTTCACAGCTTTGGGGTCGTTGAACGCCTCCAATACATTGTCTGGTAATTTTACCGTTTTATCACCGTAAGAGAACCCGTTTGATCGTATATAGATGAGTCGCTTTCACTGATGTAAGTATTGTTACTGCGTTTCATTTACATATTGTAACGGCATTATTCGGTCTTTGCTTTTTTCAAGTTCATTGCTATGAGTATCCCAAAGAACACTATTCCTGCAATGAACAGCGGCAAGAATTCTGTAAGCGGCGGCATTGTTATCAGCACGTCAATACGGTGGTCGTATTTATCATTAATCGCTCTTTTTTCTCAGGTGCTGAACAATGAGTTTTACCTCTCCGTCCTGGGACAGCGGTATCGTGGTGCATCTGTAACGTTCCGCTCTGCCGGGTATTATCCTTTCGTTCTCGCATCTGCATCCGATCATCGCCGCAGTAACGGAACAGTTCTCGCACGGAGCGTTCTTTCCGAACAGCGTGAAACAGCTTTTGCCGATCACTTTCTCCAGTGATATGTTAAATTTTTCGGTCCCGGCGCGATTCATCCACACCACGGTGTATTCCGAATCGTGTATCATTATTATGTCATCTATCTGGTCAAGAACAATATTCAGCAGTGACTCTGCGTAACCAACCTCATTTTGACCGTTCATGATATCACTGGGTGCAGTATCGCTTCATACCCTTAAATATGATTGCACGGGTGTTCACAGAGAGGGCATATTATTTATTTAATACGAAAAACGTAACATTTTTTCGTTTTACGTAGTTTGTTTTCGTCTTTCGTTGAAAACCATAATAATTGTTGTTATTTTCGCAAGGAACAATTTTATATATTCAAAACATACCGCGAAAGAATGAGATACGACCTTATCATCATAGGTGCTGGCCCTGGAGGTCTTACCGCTGGCATATATGCCAGGACCAGAATGATGAAGACACTTATCCTGGATGCTGCGGAGATAGGCGGCCAGCTGGTCTCGTTGTATCCGGACAAGGCCGTACAGAATTATCCCGGTTATGAGAGGATACAGGCCAGAAAGCTCTCCGATAAGATGTACGCTCAGGCAGAGTCCATGGATTGCGAGATCAGGGACAGGGAAAAGGTCAACGAGATCAGAGGCGGCAATGATGAGCTTGTTGTCATAACTGACAAAGGTCAATATCATACATCGTCGGTGATCGTGGCAACGGGAATGGGCATGTTCAAACCCAAAAAGATGGGATGCAAAGGCGAGGAAGAGTTCGAGAACAAGGGATTGTGCTACATACTTCCGCCTAAAGAGGATCTGATCGGAAAGAGGGTCGTCGTCTTCGGAGGAGGGAACAGCGCGATCGAGATGGCCCTGATCGCGGATTCCGTCGCAGAAACGACGATCGTCCACCGCAGGAACGAGTTCAGATGCGATGAGAGCAATACGATGGCACTGAACGCAAGCAATATAAGGAGCATCATGAGCTCCGAACTTGTGTCTGTGAACGGCGACGATGCTGTACGTTCGGTCACACTGAAAAAGGGTGACGAGACGTTCGATGTGGAGGCCGATCTGGTTGTGATACTGATCGGCATATCGGCTGACCTGGAAGATCTGAAACGGTGGGACCTGGAGCTTACAAAGGACGGTTTGCTTAAAGTGGACGATGCGATGTGCACATCCAGGAACGGCATTTTCGCATGCGGCGACGTCATTGATTATGATGGAAAATACAAACAGATAATAACCGCATGCGGCGAGGCCGCAACAGCGTCGAACAGTGCTTATAAGTTTGTAAAAAAACCGTACTGGGCATAAAAAATAATGTTTTGAAGAAGTTTGTAAGATGCTTACTCTACGAGAGCATCCGTGGGACATTCGTCGATGCAGGCACCGCAGTCCACGCACGCGTCCTGATCGATAACGGCCACGTCACCGATCTTTATAGCGTCCTGCGGACAGACATCGGCGCACGCGCCGCATCCGGTGCAGTCATCAGCTTTTACTGTAACCATGTGGTTTACCTCAGCGCCTAATTGAAAAAATGATATTTAACGTTTATTGCTTGACCGCAGTGTAACTTTTCCTATTTCGCCGTTAAGATACGATGTCATCCAGCATGGCCGATGAAAGATGGAACGGCCTGTGCGCAGAACGGGACGGCAGCGCGCCATATCCTGATGTTTTTACAGCAGCGTTAATCTAGAGAGATATAAATAATCGTTAAAGGTACCCCATGGTGTATGTACGCCGCCTTAATATTGCGGAACATAACTAGGTGTATTTATGGAAAATATACAGGAAATAAAAATTAAGGACGGGGCGAATCCCACTGCGGCCGGACTGGTCGCGCTAGCAGTGGCTTGTTTCTGTTTCTTTGCATTGTTGGAAGGTCACGTTGATGCGTCGGCCAGAACTCTTATCGGCTGCTGGCTGATAGGAGGTTTCGTCGTGCAGGTAATAGTGGGATTGATGGACTTGAAAGAGGGCAACCACGCGGGCGGGAACACGTTCCTGTTCTTCAGCGCATTCTTCATGCTGGCAACCGGTATGGAGATGCTTATTAGAGGAGTCATGGGCGTAGAGGTCGATGCGCGTATTGACGGCTGGGCATGGGCGGCATTGTCCATAGTGATGATACTTTGGCTGCCGGCGTTCTTCAAAAAGATCGGCATCCTGTCGTTCATCGTGCTGTTCGTCGCGATCGCATTGCCGTTCATAGCGATCAGGGACCTCGGATACACCGCAGAGCTCGGTGTCCTCGCGCACATCCCTGCATGGACCTTGTTGATCGCCGGCCTGCTCGCAATATATCTGTGCTCTGCGATCGTTGTCAACAAAGCATACGGTAAGACGATATATCCGATGTAAAACCACAAACCGCTCTGCCGTCGGTGACGGCAGGCGGGATATTTTATCCCTTGTTGCTCCGATAGTCTGTTAAATAATGTAGTTATTGGGATTGCATGGAATATCTGTCCGGCCTTGTGTTCGACGGAACCGGTTTCACGGAAGGGTACGTAGGAATAGAGGAGGGGATCATCGCAGAGATCGGTGACGGGAGGCCTCCTGAGAAGCCCGTTGCGAAAGGGACCGTTATTCCGGGACTTGTGAACGCGCATACCCATTCCGCGGACGGTCTGCTGACGTTTGAAGGAAGACCGGGGATAGAAGAGCTAGTGATGCCGCCGAACGGCCTCAAACACAGATACCTGATGAACGCGGCGGATGATGAGCTGATACTTTCGATGCGCTCGTTCACCGACATCATGTTCAGGACCGGAACGACAGGATTCGTGGATTTCAGAGAGGGCGGAAGGAAGGGCGCAGAGCTCATCAGGATATCATCACCCGTGCCGAACGGAATGATATTAGGCCGTCCTTCCGGACGGTACGACGCAAATGAATTGGATGACATCCTGAACATCTCCGACGGCATCGGATTGTCAAGCATCTCCGACATCGCCGCGAACGATGCGGATGCGATAGCCGATCATGTCCGTAAAAGGGGAAAGGTGCTGGCGATACATGTAAGTGAACGAGTGCGCGAGGATATTGAACATGTGATGTCGCTTTCCCCGTCCTTCGTTGTCCATATGACCGAAGCAACGGACAAGGACATGAGGATGTGCGCCGAAAATAATGTGGCCATTGTGTCGTGCCCCCGGTCGAACATGTTCTTCGGAAGGGTCCCGCCGGTCGACAGGATGATAGCATCCGGCGCAGACGTCGCGATCGGAACGGACAATGCTATGCTGTGTGTTCCGGACATGCGTGCGGAAGCATCGGTATTCGATGAGATATTGAAAAAAAGGGGATATGGCACGGAGCACACCGTTCGTTCGTTGCTTGTTGACTGCAGAAAGGTATTATATGGAGGAGACGGGTTGCAGATGCGAGTCGGAATGCCGGCAGATATCGCTGTCCTCCTCTCATCCGGGGACCCTGAAAGGGATATCACGAGTTCTCAAGGGGATGCGGTGATGACGATGCTGGGCAGGAGGACAGGGTGATCAGATGGCACCGTTCAGAAAGATATTGATAGCGACAGACGGAAGCAAAAGTACAGAGGATGCTATACTTACCGGTCTGGAGCTTGCGAAGATCATGAACGCGAGCGTTACGGCACTGAACGCTGTGGACGGCCCCGTACTGTTGAGCGCACCCGCGGATTCCGAGATGGTGAAACTTTATACGATCCTTGAAAAGGAAGGAATGTCGGCGGTCATGCATGTCAAAGAACTTGGCGAGTCAATGAACGTACCTGTTGAGATAAAGGTCGTCAGCGGACATCCTGTGAAAGCGATACTGGATGAATCGGCGGGATACGATCTTATTATAGTGGGAAGCCTGGGAAGAACGGGGATGGCGAAGATATTGATAGGAAGTGTCGCCGAAAAAGTAGTTAAATTGGCAAAATGTCCGGTGATGGTCGTCAGAAACAAATTTGAAAGTGCTGCTAAAGGTGAAGGTCAATGAAATATGTATCAGATATAATGACGGAGAATCCGATCGTGGTGACCGTTCCGGGAAGCCGTAACGATGCCATAAACATGATGGTGAAGAACGGCCTGACCGGATTACCGGTGGTCAGGTCATCGGATGATACGCTTGTCGGTATCGTCTCGAGAAGGGATGTGTTCAGGAAGTTCAACGAGGACCAGCTGTCACTTATCATGAAAAAGGACATCAAAACGATATCCTCGAGTGCGACCATCGAAGATGCCGCCTCCATATTTACAAAATACAGGATACACAGGCTTCCGGTGGTCGAGAACGGAAAACTCGTCGGCATCGTAACACCCACGGACCTTCTGGATGTCATCGTCAGCAAAAAGATGAATATCGCCGTTGAAGAAGTGATAAAAACAACATGCGTGACCGCATACGAAGGCTGTCCGCTGTCGTATGTGGTGCATGCGATGCGTGTGAGCGACGTTCCTGCGATGCCTGTGCTCAGTGCATCAGGAGTTCTTACGGGAATAATAACGGACCGAGACCTGTTCGTCGATCAGGTCAAAGACCCGAAGGCGCTGAATGAATTGGGAATAACGGACGCATATGAATCGTTAGCAGGATACCGCAACGTTCTTCCGCTATTCTATACGGCAACGGACAAAGCGATACCTGAGGATTACCTTGTCCGCGACTACATGGTGAGATCGCCGCTGACCGTATTCAAAAAGACCAGCGTTTCCGAGGTCGCGAAACAAATGAAGATGCACGATTACGGTCAGATCCCTGTGAGGGATGCGAAGGACGACCTTGTCGGACTGGTATATGACGTCGATGTCGTATCCGTACTGTGCAGGAAATGATCCCATGCCGTTCGATTCGTCCGATCTTCTGTCCCTTTGCAAACGGCGCGGTTTCATCTGGCCGTCCTACGAGATATACGGCGGTGTCGCCGGTATGTTCGATTACGGACCGTTAGGGTGCGTGCTGAAAAATAATATCGTTGAAGCGTGGAGGTCCATCTACAAGAGCAGAGAGGGTTTCATTGAGATCGATTCCGAAACAGTGAATCCCGTAGCGGTGTTCAAGGCGTCCGGGCACGTCGATCAGTTCTCGGACCTTATGACATACTGCAAAGAATGCAAGGAACCTTTCAGAGCGGACCATTTAGCTAAGGGGCATCATGAGAACCCCGATATCCTGACGCCGAAACAGCTTGAGGACCTCTTTGTGAAAAATAACATCAAGTGCCCCGAGTGCAAAGGAGAATTAGGGCCGGTGGAAGATTTCAACCTCATGTTCAAAACTACCATAGGCCCGGGATCATCCCGCATCGGATACTTAAGACCGGAAACGGCCCAGGGCATATTCGTGAATTATCTGAACTTATATCGATATAATCGTGAGAAGCTTCCTCTCGGCGTCATACAGACGGGAAGAGGCTACCGCAACGAGATCGCACCGAGACAGGGCATGATCAGAATGAGGGAGTTCAACATGATGGAGGTTGAACTTTTCGTGGATCCCGACAACAAGGATTGGGACCGTTTCCCGGAGATAGAGAATGAGAAGATGACCCTCATCCCTCAGGACGGCAGAGAGATAACGCTCACTGTCGGCGAGGCCGTCGGGAAAGGAGTGATCGTGAACCGCGTGCTTGCATACTTTGTTTACACCACGCAGCAATTGCTGATGAAACTGGGCCTTGACCCTGCGAGGATCAGGTTCAGACAGCATTTATCGGATGAGATGGCCCATTACGCGGCAGACTGCTGGGATGCCGAGGCTTTACTATCATACGGCTGGACCGAGATAACGGGGATAGCGGACAGAGGATGCTGGGACCTTTCAAGGCACTCAGAATTTTCAGGGGTTGATATGACGCACTTCAGAAGATTCGACGAGCCCCGTGAAGTTGAGATGGATGTTGTGAAAGCTAAGCATAAAGCGCTCGGACCGAAGTTCAAAGGCAAAGCGAAGGACATCGCGGCGGCAATAGAATCGAAGCAGCCGAAGGATGTTGTCAACAACATGATAACAATACCGGCGGACAGCGAAACAATGCAGCTGGGGGACGAATTCTTTGAGGTGGTCCGCATAAAGGAGAAGATCTCCGGGGAACGCGTCATCCCGCACGTCATAGAACCGTCGTACGGCCTCGACAGGATATTCTATTCGATCTTGGAACACGCATACTCGTATGACGAAAAGGACGATTACGTGACGTTACGGCTGAGGCCGGGCGTCGCACCGATCAAGGTCGGTGTTTTCCCGCTGATGGACAAGGACGGGCTGGATGTTCTTTCATTGTCCGTATACGAAGGATTGCAGATGAGCGGCATTGAATCATATTATGATACATCGGGCGCCATAGGAAGACGGTATGCGCGCATGGACGAGATCGGGACGCCGTGGTGCATAACCGTTGATTACGAATCCGTGGAAAAGGGAAAGAACAACGGAACGGTGACCATCAGGGACCGCGACACCAGAGAGCAGAAACGTATAAAGATCGATGACGTGAACAGCGTCATAAAAGAGCTGCTGGCCGGAAAGGGGTTCGGCACCCTCTGACCGCGTATCGCCGTCTCGTGCTCATGCTGTTATGAGTAATAGTAAAAAGAAAAGAACAGCGGGCGCTGCCCGCTTAAAGAATTTATTACCTTGTTAAGATAGATAACAGGCCCTTGACCGCCGTTACGACCGTTTTTACAACGGTCACGGTGATCACAACGATCTCTGAAATGATCGGATTGGCCTGAGCCTTCTGAACGTCCGGGATCTGATCGCTTAATATTTTCACATCGATCGGAACGATCACATTGAGATCCTTGACCTGCACAGGGGCTTTTTTATCTGCGCCCTTGCCCTCGGTGCCGTCACCGAGCTGGCCGTAATGGTTCAGTCCCCATGCCCATACCGTTCCGTCATCCTTCAAGGCAAGTGAATGGTACGAGCCTGCGTCGATCGCTTTCACGCCCGAGAGGGCCGATACCTTCACCGGTGTTTTTTTATTCACTACCGTACCGTCTCCCAGCTCGCCGTGGATGTTGTATCCCCACGCCCACACTGTGCCGTCGCTTTTCAGAGCGATCGTATGATCATCGCCGGCAGCTATCGCCGTCACGTTCGTTATGGATGCCTGTACGAGTGTGATCCTGCTCACGGTCTCACCGTTGCCGAGCTGACCGTTGCCGTTGTAGCCGCGTCCCCATACCGTTCCGTCATTTTTTAAGAAAACAGAATAATTGAGGCCGACCGCTATATCCTTCACATTCGTCAGCGGTGTCCCGGGGGCGTTCATCACCTGCACGGGCCTGCTCTTGTGCGCGTACGAATAGTCACCCAGCTGGCCGGAGGAGTTGAAACCCCATGCCCATGCTGTGCCATTATCTTTTAAAGCAAAGGAATTGGACCCGTGGGCCGCGATCTTTATGATATTGGTCAGGAAGCCCGTGCCGCTGGGGCTGAGCACCTGTACCGGTGTGACCTTATCTGTGCCGTTGCCTATGGTGCCGTTACCAAGCTGGCCGTTGCCGTTGTATCCCCATGTCCACACCGTTCCGTCATCCTTTAAAGCAAGGGAATGATTGTTTCCCGCTGTTATCGCTGTCACGTTCGCCAGGCCTGATACCTGTGCGGGTGTACTGCCGCTCACGAACGTACCGTCACCGAGCTGACCGAACTTGTTGTATCCCCATGACCACACTGTGCCGTCGTCCTTCAATGCAAGGGAATGACCCCAGCCGGCCGCGATCGCGATCACGCCTGTCAGATACTCTTCGCCGTCCGGGCCGAGCACCTGCACGGGTGTGCTTTTATTTATGCAAAGGCCGCTTTTGCCGTTGCCTAACTGACCGTAATCGTTCTGACCCCACGACCACACTGTGCCGTCGTCTTTCAAAACGAGGGAATGGAACTCGCCTGCCGCTATCATCGGCATGCCGCTCCCTGCTCCGATCACATTATCGTTCTCATTATCATCGCTTTGGGAAAAAAATATTTGCGCAGAAGCGAACACCAATACCGTCATCATCAGCACGGAGATAACGGCCTTGAAGCTCCTCTTCTTTCTCTCTTCGGATATTGTTTTCTTCGTTACCATTTGATATCACTTTGTATCACTAGCACCGGTCCCATATCCAGCGCAACTAGAAGATATAACAATTGTTTTATATAAAGTTACACTTTTTTGTTAATTATTGCAAAAAACAAGAGCCAGATGCCTCAAAAATGAGAAAAAACACACCGAAAAATGCAGTTTTCTGTATAACAACTATCTTTTATGAACTAATGAAAAAAGATGTGCCCGAACGGAAGAATTCCCGTTCTTCCTGAGAACTTTTCGCACCATCTTTATATTACTTTCGCAAAATGCCGGACATGCTGCATATCGTCGGCCGTCATAGTGCTTCAGCGTCCGTATAAGGCTGCTGCCGCAGCTATTTTTTCAGCATCTTTACATAAAGTTATTATGCAACGTTCAGAGTTCTATTATCGGTGACAAGATGGGAGTGAAGGACCTACAGGACCTAAAGAAGCTCTCTATGCTGCGGTCTCAGATCGACGGCAAAGGGATCGCCAAGATAATGAACGATGATTTTAAGACCGTCGGACCGGACGACCGTGTGGTCGACGCTCTTCATATCATGAAAGAGACGGGAGCACAGGACATTCCCGTCGTGGATAACGGGGAATACGTCGGCTCCGTCGGATACGGCACTCTGCTGAAAAAGAAGAGCGTACTCCTTGACAGCAAGGTCCGTACTGTGATGACCGGTGCGCCGTCCGTCGATAAAACGGCAAGCATAACGGATGTCGCGGAACTGATGATAAGGAACAACTCAAGACAGATACCGGTCATTGACAAGAACAAAAAGATAAAAGGCGTTGTCTCAAGATCGGCGCTCATCGAAGTTGCCGCCGGGATCAAAGCATTCCGCGAGATCAGGGTGTGGGAGATCATGTCCTCGACCGTTGAGACGGTGAAAGAGAGCGACGTCCTCGATACCGCCCTGGATGTGATGAGAGGGTTGGACATACGGACCGTTCCGGTGATAGACAGCGGCGGTGCCGTCGTCGGTATCGTCGGGATGAAGGAGATAATCGACCACAACTGGAGGCGCAAGAACAGGCAGACCGTCGGCGACCTCTCAGGAGAACGCGGTCAGTCCGTGATACTCGTGGACGCGTTATGCGCGACCGCCCCGAGAACGATATCCTGGGATGAGACGATAGGAAAAGCGGCGGAGATCATGCTGAGCGCATGTATCTCCACGTTACCGGTGGTCGAGAACAAGAAGCTCGTCGGTATCCTGACGCAGTATGATATCATAGAGATGATGGCCGCATGCAAGGAAAGGGACATGATGTTCGTCCAGATAAGCGGCCTGGATGACGACGATAAATATCATTCGGACATCATCGACGAACTGATAAAACTGGAGATGGCCAAGATCGCGAAGATACAGAGGCCGCAATCCCTGACGCTGCATGTGGCGAAATACAATGCTGCCGGGGACAGGCACAAATACAGTCTTAACGCAAGACTGATACTCGGCGGCGATGTGATCGCGGCGAAGGAAATAGGATGGGACCTTCCCAAAGCTGTGGAGGACGTCCTTGAAAAGCTCGGTCTCATGGTCGCGGACATAAAGTCCATCAAGGTGGACAACAAGAAAAAGATAAAGTAAACTTCTTCACAACCCTTTTAATACTTTTTTATATTAGGGGATTCGAATGACGCAATACGAGTCCGCTTCCATCGAAAGGCGCTGGCAGAAGATGTGGAAAGAAGGGTCCATATACCATTTCAATAAAGATTCTGACGACCCCATTTTCAGCATTGATAATCCTCCGAGATATACCTCCGGGTCGTTGCACCTCGGTCACGCCACCGGTTACTCAATGATAGATTTCGTTGCCCGCTACAGACGGATGAGGGGATACAACGTATTCTTTCCGCTGTGCTTCGATGTGAACGGGACCCCGGTGGAAGTGAAGGTTGAAAAGAAACATAATATAACGAAACTTGACCTTCCCAGAAAGGAGTACAGGCGGCTGTGCACCGAATTTGCGAACAGTTTTATCGATGAGATGAAGCATCATTTCGAGATCCTCGGCGAAAGCATGGACCCGAGCATCTATTATCAGACGGACGCCCCGTATTACAGGCGCATAACACAGGTCTCCTTTGTAAAACTGTTCAATAAAGGACTTGTGTACAAAGGTAACTTCCCGGTCAACTGGTGCCCCAGATGTATGACGGCCCTCGCCGATGCTGAGGTGGAATATGAGAACAACGTCGTTACGAAGATGAATTACATCAAATTCATGATAGACGGAACGAATGACCATATTCTTGTGGCAACAACAAGACCTGAGCTTCTGTGCACGTGCAAAGTTGTTGCCGTGCACCCTGATGACAAAGAAAAACAATATCTTGTCGGAAAGGAACTGATAACGCCGCTTTACGGACGAAAAGTGAAGGTCATCGCAGATCATAAAGTAGACCCGGAATTCGGTACCGGGAACGTTATGATATGCACCATCGGCGACAAGGACGATCTGGAATGGGTCATGAGATACAAGCTCGGAATGGAAAAGGGGATAGACGAGCTGGGCTGCATGACAGAGCTCGCAGGCAAGTATAAAGGGATGAAAGTAAAGGATGCCCGCGCCGCTGCGATAGATGACCTGAAGGAAAAAGGTTTACTGGTGAAGCAGGAGAACAGCACTCAGAATGTCTCGATATGCTGGAGATGCCACACGCCGGTGGAATTCTTACAGGTCCCGCAATGGTTCCTGAAGACGCTTGACTTTAAAGAACAGGTACTTAAACGTGCGGATGAGATGAACTGGTTCCCCGAGTTCATGAAGATAAGATTGCAGGACTGGGTCAATTCATTGGAATGGGATTGGGTCCTCAGCAGACAGCGCATATTCGCAACCCCCGTACCGGTATGGGAATGTAACAGATGCGGTAAAGCGGTCGTTGCAAAGGAGGATCAATGTTATGTCGATCCCACTGAGGATTCGCCTCCGATAGATAAATGCGGATGCGGCGGCGAGCTTATCGGGTGCACGGATGTGTTCGATACATGGATGGACTCTTCCGGTTCACCGTTATACAACACCTTCTGGGAACGCGACGAGAAGATGTTCAAAAAGATGTTCCCTATGTCGATGAGACCGCAGTCCCATGACATCATAAGGACATGGGCATTCTACACCATGCTGAGAAGCGAACAGATCGCATCATCGATACCGTGGAAGGATGTGATGATACACGGTTTCATCATGTCCCCGGACGGCACACCGATGCATTCGTCCATTGGCAATGTCATAAACCCGATACCGATAATCGAGGAATACGGTGCGGATGCGCTCAGGTATTACGCAAGCACGTGCTCGATGGGAATAGATCATGCATTCAGAGAAAAGGATGTCATAAGAGGGCGCAGACTGTGCAATAAGATATTCAACATGGGCAAATTCGTCGGTCCGAGATTTGATTCCGAACCCAAAAGACCGTCAAAGCTCAGAACATCCGATAAATGGATATTGAGCAGATATTCCGATGTTGTTAAGAAAGTGACGGGATATTTCGAAGGCTATCAGTTCGATAAAGCGATGCGTGACGCAGAGGATTTCATCTGGCATGAGTTCGCCGATCATTATATTGAAATGGTGAAAGCGAGAAAGGACGATGCCGTGCGGTACACGTTATACACCGTATTATTGGGATGCATCAAAATGATCGCCCCGTTCATGCCGCATATCACCGAGGATGTGTACCAAGAACATTTCATCAAATATGAAAATATAAAAAGCATTCATCTGACGAAATGGCCCGAGCCCGTTCTTACGGACAAGGATGCGGAAAGGACCGGCGATATACTCAAGGATGTCATTGCGGCGGTGCGCGGCTGGAAATCCGATAAGAAGATGCCGCTGAATGCCGAGTTAAGCATGGTGGAACTCATAGGGGACGCATTGATGCTGAACGATGCGCGTGACGATATCGTCGAAACAATAAAGGCAAAGGACCTTGAGATCGCCGAGAAGGCGGACATCACTGAGGAAGTTGTTTCGATAAAGCCTGTACATGCAAAGCTCGGACCGGCATTCAAAGGCGCCGCGAAATCCATTGTTTCCGAAATAGCGAAAATGGACCCGAAGAAGGTCGCGGCGGCGCTGGACTCCGGCGGTCTGAAGATGACGGTCGAAGGCAATGATATCACCCTGACGAAAGAGTTCCTCGAATCTGAGAAACGTCTGATGCTCAACGGGAAACAAGTGGAGACGATACAGGTCGGCGGGATACTCATCGCAATAGAACCGTGATGCCGGGGCCGCATCCGCGAGCTTCTGAGGATGTATATTAATTGTAATACATGTTATAATAAACCATACTGGAATTAATAAAAAACTGCCGGAGATGGAAAGTTCGGGTGTTACCGCTCCTTTCTACGACGGCAACACCCGGAACAGATCCGGCAGGAGGTGAGCGCATAATGCGGAACCGACTCCGGTGCGTCCGGATACAGGTTATCGCTGTCCTTCGGCATCGTGGAGATAATTGACCTCGATGTTCCGTAAACAACGGTGAGTGGTTCACGTTACGAACCCGGCCCCTCTGGGGCCGTCACCTTCTGAGCGTATTGGGCACTTTTTCTATTTAATATCACTGTACTACGCGTACTGTGATCTTCTTCCCTTTGTATTTGCCGCGGGGAACGTCCATCATCATCCTGCCCGCGAATTCCTTATGAACTTCCAGTATTGACGAATCGGCACCTAATTCTATTTTCCCGATGGACGCATCACGCACCCTTCCTTCCCTTATTATGATGTCTGCGAGGCCAACCTTTCCGAGGCCGTCGTTCTTTCCTAAATTAATTTCAAATTTGACCATGCCGAATACGTCCGATATCTGATCGTAATCTATCACTTTTCGTACAGTGTCCTTTCCCTCTATGTCCGGAACATCACGTAACGTTATCTCCATGCCCGTGTACGCGACGAACTCCCTGATCACATATTCTTCCTCGGAGGTCACGAACGACACGGCCGTTCCCTCTTTGCCGGCCCTTCCCGTCCTTCCTATGCGGTGAACGTACGTATCGACATTGTCTGGCACGTCGTAATTTATAACGTATGCTATATCGTCTATATCGAGGCCTCTCGCGGCCACGTCCGTCGCAATAAGGATGTCGATATTATCCGTCCTGAAATCCTTCAGCACCTTTTCACGCCTTGATTGTGACATATCGCCGTGTATCGCCTCTGCCTTGTATCTCAGCGCCTTCAGTCTTTCATCGAGGATGTCCACCATCTTCTTGGTCTGACAGAATATTATCGCCTTCGGTTTATCCAGGTCAAGTATGCGGCAGAGCGCCCACACCTTGTTCTTCCTTCCGACGCTTATGTAATACTGCTTCGTGAGATCGAGGACCAATTCATCCTCTGAAACGGTGATCTCTTTGGGCTTGTTCATGTAATCCGTCGCCAGACGTTTCACGTTCTCCGACAGCGTTGCAGAGAATAACATCGTCTGCCTTGCTTTCGGCATCGATGACAATATGAACTCGATGTCCTCGATGAATCCCATGTCAAGCATTCGGTCCGCCTCATCGAGAACGAGCACCGAAATGTTCGATAGGTTGAGGTTGCCGCGGATGATCATATCCTTGACCCTTCCCGGAGTTCCCGCTATTACGTCGGCACCTTTGCTCAATTTTGTTATCTGCCCCTCGATGGATGCGCCGCCGTATATCGCGACGCATTTGTGCCCCGAATATAATGAAAGCTTATTCATCTCGTCGGCGACCTGTGTTGCCAATTCTCTTGTGGGCGCCAATATTATCGACGACGGGATCTTTTTTTCCGCTTCGATCCTGCTTAAAATTATCGTTCCGAATGCACCCGTCTTTCCTGTACCGGTCTGCGCCTGAGCGAACATGTCCGTACCGTTTATTCCCACAGGGATCGATTCTCTCTGTATCGGCGTCGGTGTGCTCCAGCCTAATGTCTCTAGCGCTTTGAGGACGCTTGAGGATATCCCTAACTCTTCAAATTCTGAAACCATTCATATCACTGGTTCTGAAACTCACTGCCTGCGACTGCCGCAGACCCTGTTTGTAACACTGCGCACGATTGTATACGAGTATTTAAACAGATAGTCTTCTGAGAACGTTGTATCGAATATGCCGGCGCGTCCGATATGCGCTCTTTCTGTTCCGCATCAATATATGATAATTTGTTCCAGATATCTAATATGATAAACTATATATTCAATAATTGATTCACGAGCCTCAAGCGGGTGTAGTGTAGTTGGTTATCACTTGAGCTTGCCAAGTTTAGGACTCGGGTTCGAATCCCGGCACCCGCACCATAAACCAATGATCTGAGAAAATTTCTGCAAACTTTTGTAAGTCATGGATCATACGTTCGTGAAACTTATGTACAGCAGCACGGCCGTCAGGATAAGTAACGCCAGCGCAGTGCCTGATGATACATACATCACCAGCCTTCCCACGTAATCATCCTTCGCCGCTGAGAATTTTGTCATCCATATCAGGAAAAGTCCCATGGCTACAGCCATGATCGGCAAGAACAGGGATTCGTACTTGCTGCCCCATCTGTCCACCTCTCCGGCGGAGTTGTAGTGCGCCGGTATCTGATCAGGCAGAAATTGCAACGCGACCAGCGTTATCAGCAGCGGCATTATCGCAAGAATGAAAAGAAGGACGTAATGCGTCCTTGTTACGATCTTCGCGGGCATGAGATAAGATAATGATAAAAGATGTTAAGCTTTGCGTTCAAACTCCCCGTTCGGACATTATCACTTTTATTTCTTGCTCGTTCACACCCACCATAGCTTTTCCGAGGTCTTCCGATATTTCCGCAAGTATCTTCGGATTGTTGTAGTTGGCAACCGCTTTTACTATGGCGGCAGCCCTCTTCTCCGGATCCCCGGAACTGAATATCCCCGATCCGACGAACACGCCGTCCGCACCAAGCTGCATCATTAACGCAGCATCCGCAGGCGTTGCGACGCCGCCGGCCGCGAAGTTAAGGACAGGGAGTTTTCCGTGCTTGTGAACATATAACAAAATATCATACGGAACCTGGAGGTTCTTTGCCTCCACTGATAACTCGTCCTCTCTCATTCCTTTCACTCTGAGCATGTCTGAATTCATTTTCCTCATATGGCGTACGGCTTGAATGATATCGCCCGTTCCGGCCTCGCCTTTGGTCCTTATCATCGCCGCGCCCTCGTTTATTCTACGTAACGCTTCGCCGAGGTCTCTGGCGCCGCATACGAACGCAGTTTCGAATTTCTTTTTGTCAACGTGATACGTATCATCGGCTGGTGACAGAACTTCGCTCTCATCGATACAATCCACGTTTATGGCCTGAAGTATCTGCGCCTCCACGAAGTGGCCTAACCTGACCTTTGCCATAACAGGTATCTTCACGGCCGCTTGGATCTCCCTTATCATCTTGGGATCGCTCATCCTTGAGATCCCGCCTGCTGCCCGTATATCCGCAGGTATCCTCTCTAACGCCATAACTGCGCGCGCGCCTGCCGTCTCAGCGATCTTCGCCTGTGCGGGCGTTGTGACATCCATGATCACCCCTCCGTTCAGTCTCTCCATCAAATCGAAATATCCGGGATATTTGGTCTTGGCCATTTTACTCAATGGGTCAAAAGT
>JAIRJQ010000062.1 GCA_031260545.1 Methanomassiliicoccaceae archaeon
CCACTTTTCCTAAGAAGTTCCAATCTTCTTTTCCTTACCGCGATGTCCGGATCGCAGACGAACTGGCAGTTGCAGCATGCGTACTGCATCTCGAACGGATATGCTAGCAACGGATTGTATGATATTGCGCCGTCCCTTTTTCTCTGAAGATATTGCTGAACATATTTCCTTGAAATGGTACGGTATTCCTCATCCTCTTCCGGTAAAGGGAACCTTCCGGGGGACCATGTGGACCACTCTCCGCTTTTGTGCAACCCTGTGAGACCTCCGCACGGATATGCGCACCGCGCCGGCAATCTGCAGTTGCCCGCCCTTATCGTTTCATTTCCAAGTTCAATGGTCGTCCCGCCGGTGTTGATGTGATCCGCTACGCATGCCTTCTTGCATATGAGGCATCTGTCGCAATAGTTCCCGCTCTCAGGCAATGAGGCCGTCGGTTCAAGTTCAGCATCCGTTACGACGCCTCCTAATGAGAACGCGGCACCATGCTCCCTGTTTATCAGAAGGCCGGATTGTCCGATGTGTCCGATCCCGCATGCTCTTGCCATCAATTTCAGCGATATCGGCGGTATTCTGTCAAATATTCCGTTCGGCGTATCCTTTCTGAACGCAAAGTTGGATGATACAGGATATGCCTTGTAGCCGAGCGAGGTAAGCACCGTGGATATTTCGAAGGATATCCCAAAGGCAAGGGTCGTCGTCCTTATCTTATGATCACTGAGCTCAAAGCTCTGTTTGCTCAGGAACGGTTCGATCAGGTTCTGATCAAAAGGCACGCAAAATATTATCGCTGATCTCGCGCCCGGAAGCACATATTCAAGATCGGCCAGATGCTGACCGCTGAGTGTTGCTTTTGTCGCTATACCGGACTTAGAGGCGCCGAGGTTGAGAGGCATCCTCAGTGCAAGTTCCTTTGTTAGACTGGGCATATTTATCTGATGAATCTGTTATTAATTAAGATTGCTGCTCAGACCAGCCTGTGCGTCGGGTTCGGACGTCCGGGCGAAAAGCAGTCATCGAATTTCATTCTGTACTCTATGTTCTTCGCTTTCATCACTTTCTCGACCGTTTCCCTTATCGATCTCCTTAACGCATCCGGCTCCGATACTATGCGTGCGTTGAAGTTCAACTGCGACTCGTCTTTTCCAAATCTTGATCCGTGAACGCCGCCTATGCTGAATTCGTTCCCGATAAGTGAGATCTTTGTATGTGATTGAGAACTCGTCAATGCGATCTTAGCATGCGCTATGTCCTTGGACGAATATTTTCCGGCGAGATCTCTGAGCATCGCCATTGACAGGTCATATGCATCATATGCCTTGGAATTGAAAAGGAACACACCGTTATACCATCCGAGTTCGGCTTCCGCGTCCGCATATTTGTCATAGTCCACTTCGACCGGTCTGCGGCCGGTTGTTTTATTTGATCCGAGTACATCCATTATCTTTTCAAATCCCTCATTGCTAACTGCGGAATATCTTATCAGATCCGCATCGGGATTCATACCTTTTAATTTCTTTTCTAATGATACGATATCATCTTTGCCCAGGAGGTCCGTCTTTGTAATGACGAGTATCTCTGCTTCCTCCGCCTGGTGGCTTCTCAGATATCCGCCGAGCGTGTCCTTGTCAAAGGCATTCTCCATTAGTTTAGGACCGTCTATCAGAACTATCAGCGGTGCTGTTGAAAAAGAGTCCCCATAATATTTCTTCAGCGGTAACGTTACAGTTGCGATCAGGTCCGTACAGCTTCCGACCGGTTCCGCGATTATGTATTCCGGTGCAACGTTATCGACAAGGCGTTCCGCATTCTCGATAAGCTTCGGAAAGTTGCAGCAGAAGCACCCGCCCGGAACTTCTTCCACGTCTATTCCTCTTACCTTAATGAATTCTGTATCTACGAGGAGCTGCCCCTGATCGTTCGTTATTATCCCGATCCTCCTTTTTTCGGACATCAGCTGCTGCGCCATCTTGTTTATCAGCGTTGTCTTGCCGGCGCCCAGGAAGCCGCCTATCAATACCATTCTGGTCTTTTTCGCCATGGGCCATACATCATAATGCTCTTATATAATCAGTATGTCGTTTATTTTAGTTTAAACTGAAACGGTTAAATATCCACTCATCTATCAGGGAATATGGAATGTTCTTGTGCCACGTCGAGGGGGCTTGTAGCGGAATTTCTAGGAACTATGGGGCTTATCGTCGTTGCGATCGGTTCGGTAGTTCTGGCACAATCACTCGTGAATGACGTCTTCGTCGAAACGCCGCCTTATATCTTCGTGTTCATCAACGCAATAGCTGTAGCTTTCGTTCTCTTCGCGCTCATCGAAACATTCAGTCCGTTATCCGGTGCACACTTTAACCCGGCCGTGACCATCGCATTGACAGTAGCGGGAGAATGCCCTCCGAAGAAGGCCTGTTATTACATATGCGCCCAGATGGCCGGCGCCATTTTTGGTATGATACTTGTGAACCTGTTCTTTTACGATGTCACCGGAAGTTTGTATTTTATCAGCGACATTGACAGAAGCAGCATATACCTGATACTTTCGGAGTTCTTCTGCACGTTCATGCTGGTCGCCATCATCTTCGGATGCGTGCGCGGCGGATCCTCGAGGACACCGCTGGTCGTCGGAATGTTCGTCGGCGGAATGATAATAACAACATCAAGCACAATGTTCGCCAATCCTGCCATCGACGTAGCAAGAATATTCACTGACGCCGCCTGCGGTATAGCTCCTCTATCGGCGCTCTATTTCATAATAGCCGGAATTGCAGGCGCGATCGCTTCGTCCGTCCTGTTCGGATGGCTCTACCCCGTTAAACTAAAGAAGGGAGAGAAGTGTGATGCATTCGACTGCAGCACGAAAGAAGATACATGCTGTGAGAAAAATATGGTAGTAATTGAGGGTATTGAACGGTGATCACATAAAAGTAACACAATCGTGCTATCCCAGTAACACTAATTCGCAAAAAGTAATACTATAAATATAAATTCTATATTTATGTACTAAGGGTAACAGAATGGCGTTCTATAAAGTGACGTACAACAGCAAACATGATTTCGCAACAGTGCACAACTTCGGGTGCACATTCAGATGCCCAATCTGTTCGTATAAACTGGTCAGCGGCGCCAACGGTACACCCGGATTGGCATATCCGAGGCCGGAAAATTTCCTTACAGACGATGAAGTGAAGGACGCTTTGCTTTCAGTATCTCCGAAAAGGGTGAACTTCATGGGCGGAGAGCCTACAGTTGCAAGATCGCTGCAGAACATACTCGACTTTGCAAAAAATGAGCTTAATGCAGCCACCAGTCTTGGACACACCAACGGGTCCAATCTTGATATAAGGAATCTCGATTCCGCGAACGTCGGTCTGAAAGCGTGGAATGACGACGTACATAAATTCATCACCGGCGTGGAAAAGAAAAAGATATACGGCAGTTTTGAGAGAGGTATCCGGAACGGCATCAAACTTTCTGCCAATCTAATATATATTCCCGGGCTTGTGGATGTGGACCAGGTGGAAGCGCTCTCCGAATACCTATCGTCGTTCAATGACGTTCCGTTCCATATAATGGGTTACATACCCGTTCCGGGGCAGCCTTACAGAAGGCCGACATCAGAAGAGATGAAAGCTGCACAAAAGGCTGCGCAGCGTTATATCAAAGATGTGAAATATTCGCATCTCACACCGGAACAGGTGATCTCACTTGAAAGGAATGACGATCGGTTCGATGTTAAAGTGATCGCAGGCCGCGCAGCGGCAAG
>JAIRJQ010000068.1 GCA_031260545.1 Methanomassiliicoccaceae archaeon
TACTCCATTATTATTCCCTTTCTTCTGTACTCGCCGTACCTGTCGTCCGGCGAATATTTCGCCGGCAGCGGCGTCACTGTCGCAGAGCCGCATTTGCATACGTCGCTCAACGTGTATTCGCGGCAATCGGGGCACTTTTTCATGGATGAGCGCATGGTCACTTGCTCTCTCGTTTCAGGACCGCTTCGCCGCCCGCTTTCACAAGATCGTCTATGACCGCAGAGGAGACAACTTTCATAATATCCTCGGCCTCTTTGTACTCGTCCGCCGTAATAACGATGCGGTACCTCGGGGCACCTACATACTGCAACGAAACTTTAGCGTCACCCGCTGCTTTTTCACCCTTTTTCATTGCATTTTTGATAAGATCGATGCCGTTCGGTGCGGATGAACGCAATTCGAGTATCCCCTCGATCTGCACGAACGACAAAGTAACGTTCTCGTTCGCCACAGCAACAAAAATATCGACCCAATCACCGCTGAATTCTTCTCTGAATTCATCGGCGGATGCCGCAACAGTTTCAAATGCTCCGTATAACGTTTCATACGCTTCAAGGACGTCATTCCCGAAAAGAGTGTAAGCGTCGTCCACAGTGATGGACATCCTTTCGGCGATGATCTCTACGAGTTTCTCCGCCTTCTTTTCGTTCTTCCACTGCTGTATCTTCTCACGTTTCTGATGTTCGTTCACGGATTTCAGCGAAAGGTCGATGTGACCTTTCGAAGAATCCACACCAAGCACCTTACATACAATTTTCTGTCCTTCTCTGATAAAATCTCTGATGTATTTTACCCAGCCAGTTGTGACATCCCTGACATGGACGAACCCTTCTTTGTTGTCGTATTCATCAAGCGTTACGAAAGCACCAAAGTTCTTTACGCTTGTTACCGTACAAACAACAAGTTCTCCATCTTCCGGGAAGCCTCTGGCCCGGGACATCAGCCGACCACCTCAAGCACTTCGCCCTTGATCTCTCCGACACCGCCTTTGGGTGTGATAAGGGTCGAACCGCATACGTGGCACGTCACCGTTGTGGCCGCGCGTCTGAATCCAATCTGTTCGTTACCGCAGTCACGGCATTTTATCTTTACAAAATCGTTGACCATGTTGATCACTCCGTCAATTCGAATTTCTTCGCTCTGAGACACGGTTTGATATGTGCTTTCTTGCACGTCTCGCATCTGAATCTTATGTTTATTCTCTTTGTGGGCTTCTCTCTGCCTTCCGGCTTAGGCCTGGGGAAACCTCCGTAACCTGCCGTTACTTTTCTGAATCTCCTCTGACCCCACTTGAGCTCACTTGCCTTTTTCTTTTTGACCCTTTCCACGTCGTGAGACGTATGGGTCTTGCAGTATGGACAGTAAGTCTGTATGACTCTGGGCTTCTTCATGTTTATCTCCTCTATAAAGGAACAGAGTTGCTAATAACGATGTTATATAAAAAGGCTCACCCCGATATTATTATCATGCCCGCATGCCGTGCGAAGGCACAATCATTATAATAAGCGCATATCACTTTTAGGGAACGATGGCCAAGGAGTTCAAATTCATACATTGTTCAGACCTCCATCTGGGCGCCCCGTTCAAAAAAATATCATCTTACGACCATTCCATGGGAGAAAAGATCGTCAATGCACCGTTCGCCGCGCTGAACCGTATAATTGACAAAGGGATATCAGAAAAGGCCGGATTCATAATATTTTCAGGTGATATCTTTGACAGTGAGAACACAACGCCGCATTCCAGGTTCCTTTTCGCCGAAGCACTGAGGAGAGCGGGCACCGCAGGGATCAGATGCTACATCGCATACGGTAACCATGATCACAGCAGAATGTGGGAGGACAGCATACCGTTCCCTGACAACGCAATCGAATTTCCGTCGGACGGTCCTGTAAACGTACCATATCCGGATGAGAAGGACAAACTTGCCGACGTGATAGGTATAAGCCACGGCACATCCGCAGAAGGACGTGATCTGACCGCAGATATACACGGAACATCGTCCTTTTCGATCGCTGTGGTGCACTGCGACATTGACTCATCATCTGAAGGAAAAAGGTACGCTCCGTGCCGGCTGAACGATCTGCTCTCAAAAAAGGACATCGATTATTGGGCATTAGGCCACATACACAAGCGTGCCGTGCTTCATGAAGCACCGTATATCGTATATCCGGGGAACACACAAGGCAGGAGCACAAAAGAAACGGACGAGAAAGGTGCGTACCTGATAACGGTCATGGACGGAAAGGTGGCAAAGATGGAATTCTTTGCAACACATTCGATAATGTGGAAAGAATTAGAAGTGAACATAACAGGCAAGGACATCACATCATTCATCGACAGCATCAGAACTATCATACCGCGCGGTTCGTTCGTAAAACTAAAGGTGTCCGGGCGCGGTGTATTGGACAGAATGATAAGACTTGAGCAGAAGAGCATGATCGCCGCGATCGAGACGCACACCGGATGCAGGATAGCCGAGATCGAGGCAAGCACGATGCCCGATATTGACATAAATGAAAGAAGGAACACGGGAGATTTCACTTCCGCCGTGATAAAGGAGGCCGATCGTTTGAGCACAGTGCCGCGGGATGTGCTGATCGCTGCGATATGCACAACAAAAGCATCTAGCTCGCCCGAGATAATGTCCGTGTTCCGAGAGATGGATGATGATGAATTGAGGAAGATGGTGAACGATGCACTGGCATCGGTCCTCGAAAGGCTTGCGGGGGGCCGCAGATGAGGATCACGGACATAAACATCCGGACATTCGGCAAGCTGGCCAACCGTTCCGTGAACGATCTTCCGGAAGGACTCATACTCATTACAGGGGACAATGAGAGCGGTAAAACGACAATGATGGAGTTCATGCGCACCACGATGTTCCCTTCCAGTAAGCGCAACCTGTACCCGGAAGCAACAAAGAACGACAGCGGATCGCTCATTCTGAAACTCGAATCCGGCGAGGAGATAATACTTGAAAGAAAGGGCAAGGACGTTACAGCGCTGAAGGGGAAGGAACGCCCGGAGAAGATGTTCGCAATGGACGCGGAAACTTATAATTCTATATTTGCCATGAATCTCGCCGACCTGACGAACTCCGGCGTCATAGAGGGGATACGCAATAAATTTCTAACGATACCCGGAGGGGATAACGTGCCCGCCGTTCTCTCTGATCTGGAGTCTCTGAAAAAGGCCATAATGAATGAAGAGAGAATATCATCAACGAACCCGGTGCGCGTGCTCAGAGGGGAGGCGGACGAGATCGGCAGAGAGATGAGCAGTGTAAGAATACAGAGCGGCGATTATGACAGGCTCGTCAAGGACATGGACACCCTAACAGATAAAATAAGAACTGCCAGGAGCGCAAGGGAAGAGAAAGATAACGAACGTACAGGGCGCGAAATACTGAGAGCGCAGAAAGAGAACGTGAACAAGATCGAAAAAATGACCGAACAGAGGTCGAAGCTGGCGTATGCGGACCTGCTGACGGAAGAGACGATCGTCAGGGTCGATACGATCAGGAATGATATTGCCGTTATGAACAAAGAGGCGGAAGGCCTCAAGGCCCCCGAGCCGTTCTCCAAAGAGAAAGCGGCGAGGGTATCGGGCGCGCTGAAGAGCGCGTCAGCGGTACTCGAGGAACGGAACGCCGTTCCGTCAGATGAAGTACCCGAACCGGTCACATCAGGCGCACAACGGTCCGGAAAGAAATTCCCGGTATTGCCGTTAATGTTGTTTGCCGCCGCCGCCGCTGCGTTCGCAGCGTGCATAATCGAACCTTTGGCAGCGATCGCCGGTATCGCTCTGGCGATAGGAGGGGCGGCCGTGCTCTTTGCGGAAAAGAATAAGAACGCCGCACAACCCGTTCAGACGATCCGTGCAGCACGCCCGTCCGCGCAAAGTGCGAGAGAGTCCGCGGTGCGTTATGATGTAGAGACTATATTCAGAGAGGACGGGAGGCGTTTCAAGACCATAGAGGATGCCGTCACGGTGCTGGAGGGCATGATCAGGACAGACGCAATCAATACTGATCAAGCTAACAAGAGGGGGGCCAAGAACAGAGAGATAGCGCAGAAGAACGAAGAGCTGATAGACATCGAAAAGAATTACGGCGGCCGGGACAGTTTCAACAAAATGAAAGCTGACCGCGCATCTTATATTGCTGCAGGCATCGAGATAGATATGCTCACTAAGAGTATGGAATCGGCGACCAAAACGGACATCGGAACAATTAAAAAGCTGCTTAGCCAGATGCCGGAAGAAGTGATACCCGAGAATAATGATATCGATGATATGAACAGACAGCGCGGAGCGCTGCAGAAAGAGATAGAGAACATGAGATCGGATGTCCGTCTGTACGATCTGGCGGCGAAGAAGGACGCTAAGGAGACGGAACTCGCGAACACAGTAAAGGAATGGGGCGTGCTTTCGCTGCAGAATTACATGATAGACCGTTCGTGTCAGGAATTGTATAAAAATATGCAGCCCTCCGTGATAAGAACGGCCAATAAATATCTGGGGACAATGACGAACGGCCGTTATATGATAGACACCGATCCGAGACAGGAAGGCATAAACATACGCGACGGAACGGAATACAAGACGCCGAAGCAATGGAGCAGCGGCCTAGGCGATCAAGTATACCTTTCAATAAAGATGGCCGTTGCAAAGGAGATGGGCACGGAACGTCTGCCGATGGTCCTTGACGATATCTTGGTACGTTTCGACAACACAAGAAAAAGATCGGCGTGCGAGGCCATACTCGAATTTGCGAAGGACCAGCAGGTCTTTCTCTTCTCATGCATACCGCTGAACGAGATATTCCCTGTTGGTTCGACGTACAGACACGTGAAACTATGAAGGTCACATCATCCGCACTTTGCCGTCAGGCGATGATATCACGACAGCCGTTGTCATATTAAGGAACAGCCCGTTATCAATCACCCCAGGTATCACGTTGATACGGGATTCGAGGAAGAACGGGTTATCGATCCTGTCGAATTTGCAGTCGTAGATGTAATTGCCGCCGTCCGTGATGAATATCTTGCCGTCCTTCATCCGTAACACGGCGGTGCATCTCTGTTTCTCAAGAGCAATCTTTGTTTTCTTGTATCCGAATTTAAGGACCTCTACGGGAAGCGGCCCTTTGGTGCCCAGCGTCTCCACGAGTTTCGAATCGTCCGCGATTATTATTTCCTGTCTGGACACGGAGGCGACTATCTTCTCTCTCAGTAACGCGCCGCCGAGGCCTTTTATCAGCTGCATGTTCGGGTCAACTTCGTCCGCACCGTCAATGGTAACGTCAATGTGATCTATATCGTCAAGTTCTACGATATCGATACCGCATTCCCTTGCTATCTTTTCGGTCTGCACAGAAGTTGCAACGCATTTCAGTTTGTAACCGTTCGAAACAAGCTCGCCTACCCGTTTTATTGCGTAATATGCTGTTGACCCGGTACCCAGACCGACGATCATGCCGTCCTTCACAAAATCATCCACCGCCTTCTCAGCGGCCATCCGTTTGAGGTCTACGGTCACTTAAGGTCCTCCCTTATCATTTTTATCAGTGTATCAACAAGATGGTCGTTCATCCTTTTTCCTGTCTCGGATGAAGCCTTCCCTGTATCGCCGACGATGCCGTCGGGTATGCATGCTGACGCATCACGCAATATCATCCCGTCCGCGCTGATGAACTTCCCCTTCGGCCTTTCTTTCTTCACCATGTCAGGATGAATGGCAAGCATTCTCGACGTCTCAAGCATACCGCCGTGACCGTCCCCGTCGTATACGAATTCCGATGAACCGATATAATAATCGGAAACGAACATCACTTTTACATTATATTCTGAAACGATGTCTCTGCACGCTTCCGTTATCGCCGCCATATGGGATGTGCCGGCGTGCCCGCTTATCACAAGGATCCTCTTTATTCCGTGGTCAATGAATGATTCCAGGATATCGATGATCACAGAGCGCAAAGTGTCGAATGTGATGTTTATCGTCCCGGGAACGTCCTTCAGCGACGAGTGATTCCCGTACGGCAGCGTCGGAGCGACCAGCACATTTTCCATTTTTTCGGATATCGCATTCGCAACGAATTCAGCCTGGAATGTATCCGTTCCTAAAGGTAAATGAACGCCGTGGGCCTCCGTTGCCCCGACAGGCAGTATAAGTAACGGTTTTTTGGGAACGATCTTTTCAAAGTCGTTCGTTGTTATCCTGTCTACCCTCATGCATCATATAACAGCATCATCAAATTAAACTATGGCGATGTTATCTGACGTATGAGGCTGGCATCCCTGTATTCCGGCGGCAAGGATTCAACGCTTTCGTTATACATAACGGAACCGATGGGCCACGATGTTGCATACATCGTTAACATAGTCTCAAATTCCGACGATTCGATGATATTTCATGTTCCCAACGCTAACATGGTGCCGCTGCTTGCCGGATCAATGGGAAAAGAGCTTATCACAGCATCAACAAAAGGTGATGAGAAGGACGACATGGAAGCGCTCCGTACGGCATTGAAAGGTCTGAACATAGACGGTGTTGTTACGGGAGCAGTATGGTCGGATTATCAGTGGGACCGCATAAACGCGATCTGCGAAGAACTAGGTCTTGTGTGCCTCTCGCCTTTATGGAAAAAGGACCAGGATATTGTGATGAAAGAACTGATCGATTCCGGGATAAAGGCGATCATCGTCGGCGTCTACGCGGACGGACTGGATGACAGCTGGCTGGGAAAAGATGTGGGCAGTTCTTACAGCGATCTTATGAGCATCAGAAGTAAGAATAAAATAAGTGTCATCGGAGAAGGAGGAGAATTCGAGACGCTGACCATAGACTCGCCTTTGCAGAGATCGATCCTGAAAATAACAGAATATGAGAAGCAATGGAACGGGCATTCCGGAACGCTGCACGTCAAAAATGCAGTGCTGACGCCAAAGAATAAGATCAGGCAGTTCACCAATGATGACATTGATTACATGATATCCCGCCAAATAAATTATTTCGAAGAAGAATACGGTTTTGACAAGGATGCATGGAAGACATATATCGCGGACGGAGTGCACGAACTCGTGAACAGATTTGACCCGGAAAAAGATGTCATATTCATTCTTGAATCAAGCGGCCATGTATCCGGATGTATCGCCGTCACCCATCGGGAAGACCATACGGCACAAATGAGATACCTTTTCGTAGAGCCGGCGATCAGGGGGTCCGGTGCGGGAAACGAACTTATAGGTTCTGCGATAGATTTTTGCAGAGAAAGAAGATACGAACACATATTCTTATGGACATTCAGCGAGCTGGCGGCCGCAAGGCATCTCTATGAGAAGAACGGTTTTAAGATAACGGACACGCACGAGAACAAGGAATGGGGCGAACCCATTCTTGAAGAAAGATGGGACCTGCATCTGAAAAACTGATGCACATACAACGCGATCCCTTTCTCCGGTACATTCAGGATCGAGGTCATCGATGAGACAAAGACCGGTGCCGAACTCAAATATTATGTATATGTTGACAGTGCCTTCGAACTCTGTTCCGTCAAACGTTAGAAAAAGAGTTCAGATGACCTTTTTAACTTCCGCAAGCAACTCATCCATGTTCGGAAGGACCCTCGGGACCGGCGAGCGCCAGATGTACCTTATCTTTCCTTCCGTGTCTATAAGGAAGAACTCCCTGTTCGTGAACCCCTTGATCATCGGAGAATCTTCAACGATCGCACCATATGTTTTGCTGACTTCTTGTTTTATGTCGTGAATATGGTCATACGGCGATCCCAGACGGTCCCTGAATGATCGGTGACTGTCAAGGCCGTCAGGATTTATCGTGAATATCCGAACACCGAGGTCATTGAAATCTTTGGCGAGTTCGATCATCCTCGTCATGTATGTTGTGCAATTGATACCAAAGTCCCCGATGTAAAAGTTAAGGAGTATCGGACCCTTTTTCAGCTCCCCGTACAGATGAAATTCCTCTCTGTCTATGGACGGCATTTTGAAATCCGATGCAGGATCGCCGACCTTTGGTTTTACGAGATCGCTCATGTGTCAAATGAATACGGCGAATGTTATTATCTTTATGGGGATATTATTTATGATGCTGATTGCATATTGATACTATGCTCTATCAGGAATCTCAAAAATTGTATACGAAAGAGACACTGCTTCTGTTGGGAGCAATATATGCGATAATTTTCATTCTGAATTTGGCCGCCCGTATTTGGATGCAGAATGAAGGTTACTCAACACCGGCAAGCATGGTCGTCTTTCCGGTCGTTCTTTTTGTGTTTTTGCTCATAATAGCGCGTTACAGATTGTATACATCCGTCACATACGATTCAGTAACGGTAAAGATGATATGGAGGCGGCGCGTCGTTACGATAAGTAACATCGAAAGTGTTGCTGTGGAAAGATTCGAGATGCGTAAATGGCAGGGTTACATCAGGTACAGAGGCAGCTGGTGTTACATTTCCAATGCCGCTGATAAAGGGTTATGGATCACACTGAAGAAAGGCAAACCGTTCATGGTCAGTTCCGCAACACCGGAGGAGTTTGAACGGGCGGTGAACAGTGCGAGGAAGCTTCACAGATCACAAACGTCCATGGACTGAAACTCATCTTCTGTTCTGATTCATTGTGAACACAAACGGTCATGAGTTCATGGCCGCACATGTTATCAGTATACACGATATACGGAGGGGCATGGACGGGAAATTGTATCACGAGAGTCAGACGGTAATGCCTGTCATGGCGGCGCTGCTTACAGCGATATTGTCAGTAGGGATAGTGATATTCACAGCATATCTGATGGGCACAGATGCGTTCGAGATCGGATCGGTAGCAGGCATGACCATGATCATTTCGCTCGCGGCCGTTCTGATACTATCGGTCGCCCTTTTCTTTATAAGGATAAAGACAACCGTAACGCAGAGTTCGTTAACGGTCGGCATGTTCAAGGGGCGCAATGTTCCCATCAGCGATATCGAATCCGTTTCGACGGAGGATTTCAGTGCATTCAAGGATTACTTGGGATGGGGCATAAAGATAGGAAGGAAAGGACTGGGCTACATCGCTGCGGGCACCAATAAAGGGCTGCGCATACATCTCAAGGGCGGTAAATCATTCTTCATAAGTTCGAAAAAGATCTTCGAATTCGAGAGTGCAATGAAAATGGTCCTGAAATATAATAAGGATCGATGATCCGGCACTTACGCGGCCACGCGCGTAATATTTTATTTGTTCTTCATAGTGCATCAGTGAGAGCGCCCGGCGATCATTTTCACTTGCTGTACCGCATCCTCTATCCTGACGAGGCTGCACGGACGCGTTTCTAATCTGAGTTTCAGACTGTCTGCGAACTCCTTCGAGTTCCGGAGGGATAATTCTTCATCGCCCACACCGGTGTTGATGAAAAGATATCTTTCATAGGATTCAAACATAAGATCAAGGAAGAACTGCGGATCGTAGCCTTCCACGGTGTTCAAACGGAACTGTTCTATGAACCCGTCCCTTCCCACCTCTGCCCATCCCGGGGATGAGAACCATGTCATTACGCATTTTTTCTTTTCCGCCTTGTATTCTTCAGGGCCGAGAAGCGCATCTATGCAATCGGCACCCGGCAACATCACCGCAGGTATGTTCATTTCGTCGGTCACATTCTCGAGAGATTGACATACCGCGTATCCGAGAAGGAGCGCGTCCACTTTTCCCTCAAGCTCTTTCGTCTTTTCAAGTATTATCTTCTTCATGTTCTGCGCATCTTCGTGCAACGCGAACTTAAGATACTCGCGGTGAACGAAATCAGGGTCGTCTTTAGTAAAGAACTCTATCTCATGTTTCAGAACTTCACAAGCAACAATGCCGATGCGCATGGTATTCCTCAAATAGCTACTTGATGGGTTCGTATCTATAAGTATATATTCAATGACCGAGTGCCCAGTCAGGCATGCTGGACGACGTACCTGTACGAGGCCAGTGTCCCGGATTGGCTGGGCAGCGGATAATGAGAAATCATTATATACTACTCAGTAATACGAGGAATGCGCGAGTCGGATACCATACCCCTTTTTGGGTAGTTCGATCTGATTAATGCGATTGATGGAGAGTCAAGATCTCCGCCTGTGGCGTGACCTCTTGCACTCTGACGTTCGATGCTACGAATGTTCCGTTAGACGGAACATAAGTTAAACACGAGTGTGCCGCTCAAAACGGAACAAACGGTGAAACATGGTAAACTGCCAGTTTCAATTTCATCCAAGACGTTAAAGATATTAAGTCAAGGATTTGACTCCGGTTGATCCTGCCGGCGGCCACCGCTATAGGAATTCGATTAAGACATGCGAGTCGAGAGGTGAAAGACCTCGGCGGACTGCTCAGTAACACGTGGATAACGTGCCCTAAGGTGGAGGATAATCTCGGAAAACTGAGGATAATACTCCATAGATCATGGATGCTGGAATGCTTCATGGTCCAAAGTTCCGGCGCCTTAGGATCGGTCTGCGGCCTATCAGGTTGTAGTGGGTGTAACGGACCCACTAGCCGATGACGGGTATGGGCCTTGAGAGAGGGAGCCCAGAGATGGAATCTGAGACACGATTCCAGGCCCTACGGGGTGCAGCAGTCGCGAAAACTTCACACTGGGGGTAACCCCGATGAGGGAATTCCTAGTGCTAGTACAGAGTATTAGCTTTTCTTCAGTATAGATAGCTGGAGGAATAAGGGCTGGGTAAGACGGGTGCCAGCCGCCGCGGTAATACCCGCAGCCCGAGTGGTGGTCGATATTATTGAGTCTAAAACGTTCGTAGCCGGTTCTGTAAATCCTTGGGTAAATCGGCCAGCTTAACTGGCCGACTTCCGAGGAGACTGCGGAACTTGGGACCGGGAGAGGCTAGAGGTACTTCTGGGGTAGGGGTAAAATCCTGTAATCCTAGAAGGACCACCGGTGGCGAAGGCGTCTAGCTAGAACGGATCCGACGGTGAGGAACGAAGCCCTGGGGCGCAAACGGGATTAGATACCCCGGTAGTCCAGGGTGTAAACGCTGCAGACTTGGTGTTGGAGATCCTTAGGGGGTGTCCAGTGCCGGAGAGAAGTTGTTAAGTCTGCTACTTGGGGAGTACGTCCGCAAGGATGAAACTTAAAGGAATTGGCGGGGGAGCACCGCAACGGGAGGAGCGTGCGGTTTAATTGGATTCAACACCGGAAAACTCACCAGGAGCGACGGTTACATGAAAGTCAGGCTAATGACCTTACTCGATTTTCCGAGAGGTGGTGCATGGCCGTCGTCAGTTCGTACCGTAAGGCGTTCTCTTAAGTGAGATAACGAACGAGACCCTCACCAATAGTTGCTACCATTCCCTCCGGGGGGTGGGCACACTATTGGGACCGCTGGCGCTAAGTCAGAGGAAGGAGAGGTCAACGGTAGGTCAGTATGCCCCGAATCTCCTGGGCTACACGCGCGCTACAAAGGGCGGGACAATGAGTTCCGACACCGAAAGGTGAAGGTAATCTCGAAACCCGTCCGTAGTTCGGATTGAGGGTTGTAACTCACCCTCATGAAGCTGGATTCCGTAGTAATCGCGAATCAACAATTCGCGGTGAATATGCCCCTGCTCCTTGCACACACCGCCCGTCAAACCACCCGAGTTGGGTTTCAGTAAGGTTGCCTCTGATTAGGG
>JAIRJQ010000025.1 GCA_031260545.1 Methanomassiliicoccaceae archaeon
AGGAATAGTAATATGATAGCAATAAACACCGCATCGTCGGTGGACCTGACGGGACAGGTGCTTTCAGACAGAACGGGCCTTAAAGATGTTGACAACCCCGGCGCGCAGGCCGAATTTGCAAGAGGCGCCGCATACGCCCACGGAAGGTCGATAATAGCGATACCGTCGACGGCGGAGAACAGGTCCAAGATAATCGCCACCATCCCGGAGGGCGCAGGCGTATCGATGTCCAGAGAGGACGTGCATTACGTTGTAACGGAGCATGGCATAGCGCATCTCAGAGGGCGAACATTAGCGAACCGCGCCCTGGAACTGATAAACGTGGCGCATCCGATGTACCGCGCGAAATTGCTGGACGAAGCGGTCAAAGCAGGATATCTGCCGGAGGATCAGAGCAAACGTCCGTACACAGGAAAACCGTATCCCCGCGAATTCGAGTTCCATGAGACGATAGGAGGTTCCAGGCTGCTCATACGTCCTCTTAAACCAACGGACGAGGATATGATGAAGGACCTCTTCTATTCATTTTCTGAAAAGACGATACATCAGAGGTTCATGTCCCAGCGTGTGATACAGCCCAGGTTCGAACGTATGAGCCAGGTGAACATAGATTACGATCTGACGATGGGATTCGGGGCGTTCCAATCGATAGGATTGAAGACGCTTATGGTCGCGATGTGCAGCTACGAATATGATTCGAAAACGAGCTCGGCGGAAGTGTCCTTCGCGGTAAGGGATGATTGGCAGGGTAAAGGCCTGGGCTCATATCTTCTGGACCTTATGATAAAGGTGGGAAGGTCAAGGAACGTGAAAACGTTCACTGCTGAGGTCCTCTCGACCAACGCAGGCATGCTGAACCTGTTCTACCGTACCGGATTGGACGTCAAGACGAAGCTGGAGGACGATGTTTACGTCGTTTCATTCAACCTCGTGAAACAGTCGATCTGATCACTGTTTGTCTCGATCGCGTATCTCCACACGCCTGATCTTTCCGCTTATGGTCTTCGGCAAAGCATCAACGAATTCGATGATCCTCGGGTACTTATACGGCGCCGTCTCCTTTTTCACGAAATTTTGGATATCTTTCTTCAGTTCCTCTGACGGTGCGTATCCCGTTTTCAGCACGATCGTCGCTTTTACGAGCTGGCCTCTCACCTCATCGGGAACTCCCGTCACAGCGGTCTCCTTGACCGCAGGATGATTCACGAGAACGCTCTCTATTTCAAACGGACCGATGCGGTATCCGGACGATTTTATTATGTCATCGTTCCTGCCGACGTACCATATGTAACCGTCCTCGTCGCGCCACGCGACATCGCCGGAATGGTGCCATCCTCCGTATACCGTAGACGCTGTTTTATCTGCGTCACGATAGTATCCGATCATCATCCCCGGTGTATTGTCACCGACGACGATCTCGCCGGTCACACCGGGAGGACAGCTGTTCCCTTCCGCATCGACGATATCGATGCGGTACTGCGCCGACGGTTTTCCCATTGAGCCGGGACGCGGTTCCATGCCGCGGATGTTGCATATCACAACGGTCGTCTCGGTCTGTCCGAACCCTTCCATCAGTTTCAGACCGGTGGCGTCATACCATCTTTTGAACACGTCCGGATTCAAAGCTTCGCCGGCTATCGTCGCATGCCTGAGAAGCGAAAGATCGTGCGCTCCCATGTCGCCGTCGTTCAGGAACATCCTGAACATTGTCGGCGGGCAGCATAATGTTGAAACTTTATACTTGGACACTACGCGTAATACGTCCTTAGGATCGAACTTATCATAATCGTACGCGAAAACACCGGCCTCCATGAACCATTGTCCGTAATACTTTCCCCATACGGCCTTCCCCCATCCTGTGTCGGCGATGGTGAGATGCAATCCGTCCGGATCTACATTGTGCCAGTGCTTCGCCGTGAATATGTGACCGATCGCATATGTGTGGTCAAATATCACCATCTTCGGGTATCCTGTCGTTCCCGATGAGAAGTACAGGAGCATGGGATCGGTGACCTTTGACGGCACCCTCTTATAGACATCCGATGCATTCTCAATGCCCTTCTCAAGGTCGTCCCATCCGTTACGGACCCCGTCGAATATTATCTTAGTTTTCAATGAAGGTATATTTGTCGCCAGGTCCACCTGTTCCGGTAATCCGTCCCCGGCCGTGCATATCGCAGCGGTTATGGATGCGGCGTTGACACGATATTCTACGTCATGTTTCTTCAGCATGAATGTTGCAGGTATCGAAAGCGCACCGATCTTGTGCAGTGCGGTTATGACAGGCCAGAACAACCAATGCCCTTTCAGTATGATCAGCACCGGGTCCCCTTTCTTTATGCCTTTTGAAAGGAAGTAGTTCGCTGCCTTATCAGAGTACCGTTTAACATCGGCGAATGTCAATGTCTTTTCGTCTCCGCGCGGGCCGACCCAAACGAGGGCTATCCTTTTCGGATCGTTCACTGCGATATCATCGACCACATCAAAAGCAAAGTTAAAATCTTCCGGACAAACGCATTCATATTTGGAAAGCAGGCCGTCCCGGTCGTACTCCTCTTTCACATATTTCAAGTGGATATTCCTCATCGGTGCTCCTCCTTGAGCAC
>JAIRJQ010000052.1 GCA_031260545.1 Methanomassiliicoccaceae archaeon
TGCTCGACCACGCAGTCATGACCGGTGACATAACGGCGGCCCTGTTCGGTATCGGATACCTCGGCTCGCTGGACATGAGCTGGGTCTGGCCGCAGTTCGTCGACATCGCCAAGAAGAACAAAGTTACCCCGGGAGGAGACACGAACTGTTCCGGTGCTAACACCTCGATGTTCATGGCCGGCGGTTACCTCGACAACGATGTTCAGAGAACCTTCTCAGCAGTTACCAGGTGTTTCGCATCTGCAAGGACACTTGTCGCATGGGAATGCGGCGGAACCGGTCCGGACAAGGACTGCGGTTACGAGGGTCCGATCTGTAAATCGATCGCTGGTAAACCGAACTCACAGGAAGGAAAGAACTGTCAGTGCGCACACGCAGATCTTCAGGGTAACCTGATGGCCTCGATCACTGACGTATGGTCCAACGAATCCGTTGAATACCACTCAGAGTTCGGCGGTTCATCCGTCCAGTGCTGGCTTGGTTCACTCGGATACGAGGTCTCGCTGATGAACACTGCAATAGCGTTCGGCAAGCAGAAGACACTCAGAGATCTGTACATGTTCTCCGACCGTGCAAGAGGACCTGAGGGATACTGTCTCGCATACGACAACGCCTACAAGATCGGTGAGGCGATCGTTGCAGAGGGCAAGGACCTCTACCGCAGAGCAAGGGCAGCCGGTCTGACCGGAGCAAAGCTCATCCGCGACGGAAACAAGAAGAAAGAGATCATGCTCACCGTGAAACAGAAGGACGTTCTCGAGAACATCATCAAGACGCTCGAGAAACTGCCGGACGAGGAGAGCAAGTTCGTCGACTACTGCCTGAAACAGTACAAAGATGTCCAGGCATTCAACCCGAAGAACTACGACCTCTAAAGGTTCTAACCAAACCTTTTACTTTTTTTTTATATTCTGCGGAGAGCGTAAGCTCCGTCCGTTACGAAATATCGAATGTCAGCGTAAAGAGCCAGATATGAAAGATCATACATGCTGGAGGTCTTCCAATCGTATATATCTGCCATTAAGAAGGTCCGCTAATCTCTGCGCATAATTTATCTTTCCTACGTACAGACTTGAATCAACTACGACCCATTCCGTATTCTCTATCTTAAGGAACGGCGCCATCTTTTTTAATTCACGGGTGACGTCGCCCCTTATCACCGGGTCGGTGGCGTCACCGTCGGTCATCATTATCACAAAACACCTCTCTTCCGGATTCTTTCTGAGATAATTGAGAAGATACATCCGTATCATCAGCAGCGCCGCTCCGAGCGGCGTTCCTCCTCCGGCCGCAGTATTATCGAGCGCGTTGCATATCTCGTCGACCGAACGCGTGAACGGAACCGATATTTTTATGTCACCCGTTCTGAACGTAAGAAGCGCAACCTTGTCCCGCTGAACATAACCGTCCATTAACATCGCTTTGACACCGTTCTTTATATCTTTCATCATCCCGCTGTCGACCAATGAACCGCTTACGTCCACCGCGAACAGGAATGAACATGAGTCGCGTTTCATTCTTACTTTCTCTCTGATGTCCTGCGGCTCTATCTTGATGCTTAAGCCCTTATCGGCACGCGATCTCTGATACGGCGCCGCGGCGCGTATGGTGGCATCGAACGCGAGATCCGTTGACCGTCCGTTGGGGATCCTGAATCCGCGGTATCTTCCGCTGTGCTTTCCGACGACAATGTTCTTCCTTCTTCCCGCACCGGCCAGCTGATGTAAGCGTACCGATTCCACTTCGTCTATATCGTCCAGCGTTCCCGTGACGGACGCTATTATCTCAGCTACCGTACTGGCAGGCCCTTCGCCTCCCAATCTTCCGGGTCCTTCGATCTCTGCTTCATCGTATACAACGGGCCTTTCCGGCATCTCTTCGTTCACGATCTCTTTCTGCGGATTCTTTACCGTCCTTTTCGGGATCTTTTTCCTTTCCTGGGCCTCTTCTTTTTCTTCCGGTTCCGGCTCTTTCTTTTCTTTTTCTTTGCCCCTTCTCCTGTGTAATAAACACATGACGGATGCTTTTTTTATATCATCGTCGGAAACAACGGTACGGCCGTCCAGGGCTGCAAGGGCACGCGATACCCGTGCGGTGGATATATCGGCGCGGTGCCCTTTGACGTTCAGGTCGATACATACCTGAGCTATTTTTTCTATGCCTTCCGGAGTTATCTTCACTTTGCTGAGGATCTTTTTCGCATCGGCGATGCGTTTCACCGTATCATCGGCACCCGATGAATGTTTTTCAGCGAATATTTCAGGATAAGCATCAAATTCCAGATTGGATGATATCAGCGATCTTCTTTCCTCCCCGTCCTTGATCGAATAGGATTGGACGCAAATATCAAATCTGTCAGCGATGCTGTCCGGTAATGCCTGTTCGGCGGGATCCATTGTAGCTATTATTGTCGTCTTAAGATCATATTCCGCCGAGACGCCTTCCCTTTCAACGATCACCTTTCCGGACCCGGCGAACTCCAATACGGAGTTCAGTGTTCTCGGGTCAAAAAGATTGATATTATCAAGATAAAGAATGTTATTGTCCGCCCTCTGCAGCGTTCCGCCTTTTATTGTTGTTTTTCCCGATATGATCGCATCCTCTATGTCAAGACCGCCGAATAACTGTTCATCAGTGACGTTCTGCGGTATGCTTACTATGTCCTTATCCGGAAGAATGTTAACGAATGATCTCACAAGAACGCTTTTTGCTGTTCCTGTGGGCCCTTTGATAAGTACGCCGAGGATATCGTCATCAACGATGGCGCATTCAAGCGCCTTTTTCGCATCTTCCATTCCTTTTACCGCTGAAAAAGGTAAACAGCGTCTCAGAAGTCCTGAAGGCATGACTTCAATTCTCCGATATCAAAGGATGATTCCTCGAACGGTTTTTTCTTGATCCTGTGAGTGAGCACCATCGGCGCAACAGCAGTTATATCTTCTTTGTCAGCTCTTTCCATACCGTTGAATGCGGAATATGCCATCGCCGCCCTTACCATTGTTATGTCCGCACGATGGCCTTCCATTTTAAAATACCAGGCGACGCGCGATGCCATTGTTATCATGTCTTTATCAACGGTCGCATTGGCGAGGATCTCTCGCGCTCTGAGTATGCGGTCCTTTATCTCTGATGTTTCTTTCGCGTAAGCTTCTGTGAACCGCTCTGGGTCGGCATCGAACGCCAGTCTTCTTGCGACTATCTCCGTCCTTACGGGGAGGTCCTTTTCTCCGCGTATCTCAACGCATAATCCGAAACGGTCCAGCAGCTGCGGTCTGATATCGCCTTCCTCGGGATTCATAGAACCGACAAGAATGAATTTTGAAGGATGTTCGAATGATATCCCTTCACGTTCCACATAATTGACGCCCATCGCCGCTGTATCCAGTAAAAGATCGACCATATGATCTTCCAGAAGATTCACTTCGTCAACGTATAAGAGATTGCCGTTCGCCTGCGCCAATACTCCGGGTTCGAATTTTTTCTTACCTGTCTGAAGAACATGCTCTATATCTAACGTTCCGGCTATGCGGTCTTCGGTGGCGCTTAACGGCAATTCAACGACACGCATAGGCGATGTCTCGTACTCCTGTTTTTTACCGGCGGCGAATGCTTCGGCGCAATTCTGACATTTTCCCTTTCCCGGCCTGGGATCGCAGTGGAAAACACACCCTTTCACATATTTCACGTCCGGAAGGACCTGCGCCAATGCTCTTACGGCGGTTGATTTTGCCGTCCCCTTTTCCCCTTTTATCAGAACTCCGCCTATCCCCGGATCTATTACGTTCAGGATCAGAGCGGTCTTCATCTCCACCTGACCGGCGATGGCAGAGAACGGAAATACTAGATGTTTCGGCATGAGAATAGAAGATACGGTGGTCATTAATTAATCTTATGAATTATGTGCTGGACAGAGCGTTGTTTAGTTTTGATCTGAATAAAAAAAGAGTTGATGCACCATTTTGCAGACATCAGCAAAATGGCAGCTCCGTATGAATTGCGGATCATTTGTTTATTGTATCGTATCCCATATCGAACGCTTTCGCATTGAGTTCTTTGAACTTTTCAGGTACTCGTTCCAATAACGAACTCCGTACGGCATCTTTGGACAGAGGGAATCCCTTGACAGCTGCAGCGGCCCCTATCATCACCGCGTTCGCAGCTACGGCCTTGCCTGCCTTTTCTGCTATGGATGTGGCTCCGATGGTCATGATGTTCTTGGTCACTTTGGACATTGATGATACGATATCGTTCAGTTCCGGATACTGGGCCAGCCCTGCTGTCAC
>JAIRJQ010000082.1 GCA_031260545.1 Methanomassiliicoccaceae archaeon
CGTCAACTTATCAAGATATTCCACTTTCGTTCCCCTGAAATCCAGTGATTTCACAAGTTTTCCGTTCTTATCCAAAAGCATATCCTTTCCCTCCTGTTCCGCGGTTGTAACACTGATACATATGTCCAACGGGTTTAAAAGAGCATTACCCGGACGGATAGTTCCGCAACAAGTATATCAGAACGGTCCGTTCAAAGTAACGTAAAGATCCCGTATATTGCCGCTCCTATGGCAGCTATGGTGATGATTATCTTCCATGCGCTCAGCGGATATTTGCCTACGACCTCTCCGGTCGCGCCGTTCACGTAGAAGTTGTATAATTTCTTGTTGTATTTGAAATTCGCAATGTAATTGGGAAGCAGCACATAATTGAAATATTTTGAATTATACGTCGTATTTATGTCCATTTTTCCTACGTGGTCAGCGTTATACATACGTTTTATCCGCTGACAAAGATCAGCATAGACATATTTTACGAATTCGTCGAAGCACGTCTTTATATCGCGGCTGTAGTGCTCCGCAGCTCTGCCTGCCAGGTATTCCTGTCTGTAGCCCACTGCTTTATTCATCGGATACGGTTCGAGTTTTTCAGCCATTTTCTTCGGGATCTGTTTGCCGCTCGGAATAAAGACGTCCTTATAATCCGCATTGATATATCCCGAGACGCGGTACCAGCGTGTTCTCGTCTCCGTATGCGTATTACCTTTGGAATCCGTGACAGTTACCGTATAGTCCTCGCCCAATGTACCGTTATAATAGCTCCGGGTGCTGGCGGTGAATGACCAAACGGGGGAGAATACCGAGTTAATATTGTCTGCGGTCGCATGTTTTCTGCATTTTCCCGGCGCATAGATCTTACTGCGGATCCATTTTCTGAAAAGATCGAGCGCCGATTGTTTGGTGACCGTATACGGTATCAGACTGTCCGGTTTTATTCCCGGGAGCTCTTCCGTTTTTATTACGGCAGGGTTTCCGCAGAAAGGGCACATTTTCATGATCTCATGTTTATCAACGTCAATAAGCGCGTTGCATAGGCTGCATCGGAAGACAACACTGTCCTTCCATGGTTCATGCTCATGCATGACGCCGTCCGTAAGCTCCCTTCGTACGACGTTATTGTCGCCGCCTTCGATATTCTCTACCTGCCCGCAATGGTCGCATTTTAAAGCGTTACTACTGATGCTGAACCTCATGCTTGCGTTGCAGTTCGAACATTTTATTATGTCGGTGCTCTTGGCGTCTTCCATTTATGCGCATTACTCCGCTATCGGTTATCACGCAGAATATATTTTTAAATTTTGTAAGTTCGAACAGCATTCGTCATTTTACTTATAAAGATCATAAGCCCTGAGCGCAAATGCAGTTATCGCTAATTATATCGCTAATTATATCGCTAATTATATCGCTAATTATATCGCTAATTTATTTATAGGAATGCCGATTATAGTAAAGTGACATTAAAGGAAGGACGAGATCCATGAACAGACCACCGTTTGAAATAACCGATCGTATTATAAATCTGCTCGCAGAAACAGTGAATAAGCTCGGAAATTTGGAAGCGACCACAAACAAAAAAATGGATCTTTATCTCAGAAAGGCCAGCATGGTCAAGACCATTAACTCTTCATGCGCGATAGAAGCGAATACGCTGACGGAACAGCAGGTAGAGGGAATAATAAACGGAAAACGCATAATCGCACCGCCAAACGAGATACTTGAAGTGAAAAATGCGTACGACGCTCATGTCAAAATGGATGAATACGATCCGTACGGAACAGCATCATTTCTGAAGGCGCACGGTATCCTGATGAAACATCTGACAGAAGATGCCGGAAGATACAGATCAACAGACGTTGCGGTGTATGACCGCGGGAACATTGTTCACATCGGTGCGAGGCCTCAATTCATATCCGGCTTGATGGATGATCTTTTCAAATGGGCAAAGACCTCCGAGCTGAATTCGATCATTAAGGCATGTGTGCTGCATTACGAGATAGAAACAATACATCCGTTCTCGGACGGGAATGGAAGGATCGGAAGATTGTGGCAGTCCGTGATACTTTGCAGTTACAACAAACTCTTCAAATTAATACCGACAGAAACACTCGTGCATGCGAATCAGCAGAGATACTATGAGACCATAGAAGCATCCAGAAAGGAGAACAGTTCCACTGCGTTCATTGAATTCATGCTTGAGATGATATTGAGAACGATGGAGACATTCAACAGCAGCAGGAACAGTTTACATGGGATCAGGGATGAATGTCTTAAGAACCTGACGAAAAACGAGAAAGAGTTGCTGAGGATCATCATCAGCAATTTTGATACGAATGCGACGATCACTGCGGGGCGTTTGTGTGAATTGACGGACAAAGCAGATTCCACCATCAGAAATAATCTAAGAAGGCTCACTGAAGAAAGGATCCTCATAGCTTCCGGTGACAATAAGGGCAGAAAATATGTGATGAATAAGGATATTTTCCAATAATTCATTTTTGAAATGTTTATAAAACATCCGGGCCGGAAAAAAGACACCGGCCGCGAATGTATGTTTCACTGCTTTCGGATCACTTCTTGATTTTCTTAACGAAATCATTGAGCACATCTTCCAGGTTCGGTCTGCCGATCTCCTGTAATTCATACTCAACGCGTGCGCACGGTTTCTTGATCTTGACGATGCGCTGCAGATCTATCGGTGTTGCAATGACGACAACGTCGCAATCCACCTTATCAATGGTGGCCGCAAGGTCCTTTATCTGCTGTGCACCGTAACCCATCGCAGGCAACACTTTTCCAATGCCTGGGTATGTTCTGTATGTATCAGCTAATTTACCAACGGCGAACGGCCTCGGGTCGACCAACTCACCAGCTCCGAACCTCATTGCCGCTACGACGCCTGCGCCGATCTTCATCTCGCCGTGCGTTAACGTCGGACCATCTTCGATCACCAGGACACGCTTCCCTTTTATTAGTTCCGGGTTCGTCACGGATAATGTGGACGCGGCATCAACGACGGTGGCCTTTGGATTAACTTTCTCAATGTTCCTGCGTACCGTCTGAATGTTATCGAAATCCGCGGAATCTATTTTGTTTATCACGACGACGTCAGCCATCCGCAACGTCACTTCACCGGGGTAGTATGAAAGTTCGTGACCGGGGCGGTGCGGGTCGACGACCGTTATCATCAGATCAGGCTGGTAGAATGAGAAGTCGTTGTTACCGCCGTCCCATAATACTATGTCGCACCCGTCCGGATCTTTTTCGACAGCTCTCAGAATTGCTTCGTAGTCAACACCCGCATAAATGACATTGCCGCGTGCAACGTGCGGTTCATACTCTTCCATCTCCTCTATCGTACATTTGTGCTTCGCAAGATCATCGATCGTAGCAAATCTCTGAACTTTCTGCGCCACGAGATCTCCGTAAGGCATCGGGTGGCGTACCGCGATCACTTTAAGACCTTTTTTCATCAATATCTCGATTATTCTGCGGCTTGTCTGACTTTTTCCGCAGCCCGTTCTTATCGCTCCGACGGCGATCACGGGTTTTGTGCTCTTGATCGCGGTGTACTTGTGTCCAAGCATAGAGAAATCCGCGCCTGCCGCGTTCACTTCTGCGCCCAATCCCATGACGCGTGCGTACGGTACGTCACTGTATGAGAACACACATTCGTCAACATCGAATTTTTTGATAAGGTCCTTCAGCTCATCCTGCGCATATATCGGTATCCCGTCAGGATATAACGTACCGGCCAAAGATGCCGGATATTTGCGGCCGGCGATGTCCGGTATCTGTGCGGCGGTGAACGCCACTACCTTGTACAGCGGGTTGTCGCGGTAGAAGGTGTTAAAGTTATGAAAATCTCGTCCGGCTGCGCCTATGATTATAATGTTTCGGGGTTTCTGTGCCATTTTTGCATGATATCATTCAATGATATTAATTTTTTTTATCAGCGCAGCTAAACTTAATATTTTCATATCATTTCGTAATTAAGGGGATGACATGAGACCGCCGATAAAATTGCCCGTTGACCGGTTGATCGATGAGCCGTACGCATCGGTGGTCTGTTATCCGCAGGCAGAAGCACCGGAAATAGAGAACAGAATATCGGAACTGAAGGGAATGGGCGTAACGGAAGTGGAGTTCAAAGGGGACGGCGACGCAACGAACATGCCCGTATTAGGGAAAGGATATGTCGGCGTTGTTGTGATCGCATACATCAACGAAGAAAGATATGCGTTAAAGATGCTTCGCACGGACGGCGGAAGGGAAGATCTGTTCCATGAGGCCGAAATGCTTCAGAAGGCGAACACCGCGGGAGTGGGACCGAAGTTCGCCGCAGTGACAAAGAATTTCATGCTGTCGCAGCTCATCGACGGATGTCTTCTGGAAAAATGGCTCAAAGACAACAAGAACATGAATGCGTTCCGAGGGATATTCTACGAGATCCTAAGTCAATGCCGCCGTCTTGATGACGCCGGTATCGATCACGGAGAGCTCAGTATGGCACCGAAGCACATACTCACTGACAGCAATGGGAGACCACACATCGTAGATTTTGAAACGGCTAGCGATCAGCGCAAGGTCTCGAACGTAACGTCAGTGTGCCAGTATCTTTTCCTCGGGACCACTCCTGTGCCAGGATTGGTAAATGAGGTCCTCGGAACAGCGGACAGGGACAGTATCGT
>JAIRJQ010000099.1 GCA_031260545.1 Methanomassiliicoccaceae archaeon
ATGTTCATCACAACGATCGTATCCTTATTACCCAGCATCAGATTTCTGCATGTCTCCGCCGGTTCAAAACCCAATATCATATCTGCTTCGCCTTCCGAAGCAAGAGGACTTATCACGTCGTTCCCGATGCGCAGTGTCGAAAGAACGCTCCCTCCTCTCTGCGCCATTCCGTGCACTTCGCTCATTGCGACGTTATGACCGGCATTCATTGCCGCGTTCCCGAGGACCATCGATGCCAAAAGAACGCCTTGGCCTCCCACTCCGACGATCTGTATCACATATTTCATTTTATCACCTTTATAGCGCTTGCCGGACAGACGCAGCCGCACATCATGCATCCTATGCATTGTGATTTGTCGATGGAAACGATACCGTCCTTTTTCATCAGAGCGGGACAGGCGATCGACGATATGCATATCGAACAGCGTCTGCATGCATCCTGATTCACCTCGCATACCTTTGATTCGAGCGCTTTCTTCCTCTTGAGCTCTAACGGACACGCACGTTTCGCTATCACTACGGAAAGGCCGTCGTATTCGATCGCTCTCGTCATTGTGTCAACGGCGGCCTGAACATCATAAGGATCAACGGTCTCAACCTGTTTCACACCCAGCCCTCTGACTAAGTTCTCAATGTCCAATGATTCTGTTTTACGGCCGCCGTGATCCCTTCCCGTCCCGGGATGCGGCTGATGGCCGGTCATCGCTGTTGCGCGGTTATCCAATATTACGGTAACGAACTTATGACCGTTGAATAACGCAGATGCTAACGGTGTTATTCCACCGTGGAAGAATGTCGAATCCCCGGAGAATGCTATCACCTTCTGATCGGTCACCTCGCTCATACCTCCGGCCGCGCCGATACCGCCTCCCATGCATAATATCAGATCGGCCATCATGAACGGCGGCTGGGCCCCCAATGAATAGCAGCCTATATCGGAACTGTATACGACCGGTTTCCTTCCAACTGCTTTGCGGACAGCGTGGAACATACCGCGGTGCGGGCATCCTGCACACAGCGTGGGCGGACGCGGCGGAAGTTCTATCGCCGGTTTCGTAAGTTTTTCCGGTTTATCGGCGACCTTTACAATATTGTTCAGTGATAATATCACGTCGGGCGTATATTCGAACGCTGTCGGCAGATCTCCGGACCTCTTTCCGTGTATCTTTACGGAGATGTTATTCTCCTTGGCGATGCGGAATATCTGGTCCTCAAGGAACGGTTCCAATTCTTCCACGACGATAATTTTTATCTTATCCTTCATGAACTCCGCGATCTTCTTTTCCGGAAGAGGATTTGTGAACCCGAGTTTGAGAATGGAGACGCCATTCATCCATTCCTTCACGTATGTGTATGATACGCTAGACGTTATCACTCCTGTTTTTCCGATGCCTTCGATGAAATTTAAGTTAGATGTTTCAGAGAGCTCCGCTGCCTTTTTGTTGAGCTCAAGAAGTCTTATACGATTCGTTCTTGCATTTGCCGGGATATTGACGAATCTTTTTATGTCCCTCGTAAAATTACATTTTTTTGGTGTTTCCCTAATATCCCCGATCGTGACTATGCCCCTTGCATGATTCACCCTTGTCGTTGTTCTGAAGAGCACCGGAAGTGTTAATTTCTCTGATATGTCGAACGCTTCCTTTATCATTTCTTTCGCTTCTGCGGGAGTTGACGGCTCAAGCATCGGAAGTAACGCTAATTTTGAATACATGCGATTGTCCTGTTCGTTCTGCGAGCTGTGCGCCGAAGGGTCGTCGGCGGTAAGTATCACCATTCCTCCGCGGACGCCTCCGTATGCAAGCGTCAGCATCGGATCGGCCGCCACGTTGACACCGACATGCTTCATGAATACAAATGAGCGTACACCGGCCATGGCCGCCGCGGATGCCGCTTCCATTGCCACTTTCTCGTTGGTTGAGAATTCGAAGAACATCCCGTACTCGCTGCCTATCTTTTCCAGATTGTTTCCGATCTCCGATGACGGTGTGCCCGGGTATGTTGACGCAAAGGCAACACCGGCCTCGATTATACCGCGTGTTATCGCATCGTTACCCAACAACAGGTCCTTTTTCTTCCCGTTTGCCGACATATCATTCCTCTGAAGGATTACAGCTACAATCCATGGCTGAATTTAATGATTATCACGGAACGGGACCGCAATAGATATTAATGAATTATTTATTGAACGATTGTGCGAGGGTAGTCAAGCCAGGCCAACGACGCAGGACTTAGGATCCTGTCCTTAGTGGTCCAAGAGTTCAAATCTCTTCCCTCGCACCATGATGCCGTCCATTTATCTGATGACCGATAACAGGAAAGCCGTTCCTATGATCGCAGCGGCAATGATAATGCTGAACAATACCATTTTTGTTCTTGCGTTCGCGTAAACATCATAGTTCTCATGCCGCAGTTCCTTTTTGACGTATCCTTCATTGACCGTGCCTTCATGCAGCGTGAGCTTTCCCCTTCTGATGAGTTCTGCGCTTCTTCCTGCGTAGTCGTGTCCCAACAGACCGGACTTCGTCAGATAATCATATTGATCGTATATCCACGCGATCTCCTTGCGGATCTTCTTTCCCGATATCGGATCGTCGCCGGCGCCCCATTGTGATAATATCGACTCCGCACGTTCTTTGATGAATCTTGAATCATATACAGTCGATGGATCTATCTGCATATATTCGCACACGATGATATATCTCCTGAAACTGCCCTCGATGATATCCGTGATCATAGACATGTTAATTCTGCCACCTTGGTAATTTACTTGTGTAATAATTAAAATTTTCCTGACTGGGTATTTTTTTCACATACGTCTCGTTCACAGTTCCTGGCAGAACTTTTAATCGGTCTTCGCCTATGAGTTTGGAACATCTCATTGCGCACCCTTCCGACGGCGTCGGCGGCCTGAATGATGTCCCGGAGAATATATTCCTAGCTCCGTTCGGCGTTGCCGTATGCGGTCCGGCGGTCATCGCTTTCAGGTATCTTTCCAATGTCCTTTGTATCTCCTCTGTATGCGCCTCGCCGCCGTCCCATTGCGATATAACATAACGGATGCGTGATATTATGAATTCTTTACTGTGCGGTACGGAGGGATCTATCTGTAAATATTCGCATGAAACGATGTGATCTCTGAGGTACTTCTGATCCATTTTCATGTAATATGCGGCTATGGCCAACTGATATACCGTATGCGCACCTTCGTTTGCTTTAACACTGATTAATAAGCAATATCGGATATATAAATGAGGGAAAACGGTTTGTGAGGGTCATTGACGATCGCGTTCAATTTCTGAACGCTATCGAATATTCCATCGTCTTTCCGCCGAAGTACTTCATGCAGTATTCCGCCGTCTTCTTCGGCGGGAACTCTCTGCACGAGAATACATCAATGAACGCTCTTTCGGAACTGTCGGCGAAATGTCCGGATATGAGGGAGGTTTCAATGAGCTGGACCAATGAATAACCTGCAACTTTCTCATTTTCGCCGAATTTGACCACGATCGGATCTTTGTATCTTTTCATGTTTATGTATTCAGCAAGATCGATCGCGAACTGCGTTATATGTTCTTTACTTGTGATCTTCTTGGGATCGCATCCTCCGATATCAATGGATACCATAAGACCCCATTCCCCGTCGTTCTTGTAGCGAGCCATGATCTTCTCATCGCTCATAAGTTCCCCTGACTTAGGACTCATACTGTACACTTTGCATCACCATTTTCAAGTGCGGCGGGCCGCCTTGAGAGTATATCGGGATTTAGTATTTCAAACTGACCCGAACGTATGTAAAAATAGAGGTTGTGCTTGTTCCCCTACATACACCTACGGTAATATTTTGTAGATACTATGGAGATGCCAGTGTTTGATTACTCAGCTCTCTATGCCTTTCCGCGGGCCGATGCCTTTGTCGTACGGATGCTTGATCATCCTCATTTCTGTCACGAGATCGGCATACTCGATTATCTCATCGGGAGCATAGCGTCCCGTGAGAACGACCTCCGTGTTCTTCGGACGTCCGTTGAGCATATCGATGACCTCTTTCACATCGATCAGCTTCCATCCCATTGCTACGTTTATTTCATCAATGACGAAAAGATCGTACCTTCCTGAAAATAACAGCTCTTTGACCACACTGAACGCTTCCTGCGCCGCCGCACGGTCCTCCTTTGTTATGTTCTTGGGGTCCACAAGGTGCTTAAGCCCGCACGGCAGCAATGTGAAATTTTTAACTTCTTTGGACATCACGTACTCTCCGGACCCCTGGTCCGGTTTCATGAACTGTACCATAGCAACATTCATCCCGTTACCGAGTGCCCGGAACGACAGCCCCAGCGCTGCCGTTGTCTTCCCCTTGCCGTTGCCGGTGTACACCTGGACCAATCCCAGCTTATCCTTTATCCTCGCATCCAGTGTCATCGTTATGCTAATGATATGCAGCTTTAACTAATCATCCCAATCAAAGGGACA
>JAIRJQ010000101.1 GCA_031260545.1 Methanomassiliicoccaceae archaeon
GATTCGAACCCTTACGATCGGTTCATGTACCCGACCGCCTGCCAAGATATTAAATATGATAAATTTATACTACAACTATAAATTTGTCTAAACAGGGTGCTAAAGATGGAATACATCAAAAGAGCTATCGAACCAATACTGCAAAGGAGCGGACGCACATTCAAATCCGTTCTGGTAACGGGGCCCAGACAGGTGGGCAAAAGCACGATACTGAAAGAGACGTTCAAAGGAATACCGCAAATAACATTCGACGATAAACTTCTGCTTAGGAACGCAGTGACGGATCCCGCGCTATTCCTAAGAGATAACCCTCCTCCTGCGATATTCGATGAGGTACAATATGCTCCTCCTTTATTCCCGGAGATCAAGAGGGTATGCGACGGAACTAAAGAATATGGCCGTTATTTCATGACCGGCAGTCAGCAGTACGAGCTCATGGAAAATGTTACCGAGAGTCTATCCGGCAGAGTGGCGATACATGAACTGCAGGGGCTATCGATGCGCGAGATAAACAGGACGGAGTTCAATAAGCATTTCATTCCGACCGATGAATATCTGGAGGAAAGAAAAAGATCTGTTGTCAGATATGACGATATATGGAAGCACATCCACCGCGGGTCCAATCCAGAACTGCAGGATCCGGAACTGGATTGGAACACCTACTGGTCAAGCTATGTGCGGACGTATCTGGAGCGTGATGTGCGCAAGATCATTAACATAAAAGATGAAATGGCATTCACCGTATTCATGACGGCCATGGCCGCAAGGACCGGTCAACTTTTGAATTATTCAGCGGTTGCCAGCGAGGTCGGGAAAACAGTGGCGACGATAAAGGACTGGACCTCCGTGCTGCAGGCGTCCGGCCTGGTATTTTTGCTGCAACCATACAGTTCATCCGCATTGACGAGGGCCATAAAAACACCGAAGCTCTATTTCCGCGATACGGGGCTCGTGTGCCATCTCACGCGCTGGCTTACCCCGGAGACAGTGCGGGTAAGCGCCGTGAACGGCAACATCTTCGAAACGTTCGTTGTAAGTGAGATATTAAAATCGTTCTCTAACGCGGGAATGGATTACAGGTTCAGTGTGTTCTACTATAGGGGAAGAGATAAAAAACAGATACAAGTGGACGGTGTCAAGGAAGAACGCGAGAAAGAGATAGATCTGATCATACACGAGAACGGCACTCTTTACCCCATAGAGATAAAGATGAGCGCAAATCCGGATGCGTCAATGGCAAGCACCTTTGATGTACTGGATCTGGACAGTACAAAGAAACGCGGTAAAGGCACGATAATATGCCTTTACGACAAACTTACCCATTTGAAAAATGATCTTCTGGCAGTGCCCGTAGAGTACATCTGAATCGGGGATCAGATAACAAATATCCGCACCAGAACGAAATAACTAGCGGGCTTGAATGGACAAGCAACCAACGTTAGCCAGACAGGTTTTTATCAGACAAGATATTGACACTCGTCTTCTGACGATTATTCACGGCATCCCATAATATTTTTATGTAGCCGTCGGGATCTTTGAGACCGATGATGTTCAATGATTTGTCGGCATTCTCTTTGGCACCCAATAGAATAACTCTTCCGTAAGAATTTGCGAGTGAGGAATATGAGGTCCATGGGCTATCCGGCAGTCCGCCCTTACCCTTCATGAAACGGCGGTATTGTTTACATGGATATCACCGCCTCAACAATTGTAGAGGTCAGCGTTTTTTATTGGCCATAACCTTCAGTTCCTTATCGCGCAGATATTCTTCTCTTGCCAACTTCGCTAACTCTTCCGGATCGATCTCTTGCTTATGTGGTCAGTGATCTTCGATTTTTCCAATTCGATTAGCTTTTCAGATATCTATTCGATCCATCTTTATGAAATTACATCAAATCCCTGATCTTCGATCTTGCCCTTGATCTTGTCCAGGCTTGACACGGCCGCATCGTATTCCGCCGTCACCGTTCTCCCTTTGAGATCTACCGTAACGTTAGATACTCCGGGCATCGTTCCGACAGCCTTCGTGACTGCGTTCGCACAGTGCCCGCAGCTCATCCCTTCCACTTTGATCACCGATCTTTCCATTTTGATATTCTCCTTTGCTCAGTTTGGTTTAAACAGTTTCAGTCTGAGGGCATTTGCAAGTACGGATACGGAACTTAAGCTCATGGCCGCCGCGGCCAGCATGGGGCTCAGCAACGGGCCTCCGAAGATGTAGAGCACACCTGCCGCAACTGGTATTAAGATAGCATTGTATCCGAACGCCCATGTCAAATTTTCTTTGATATTGCGCATCGTCTTTTTACTGAGCTGAATTGCAGCGGACACGTCCCTCAGATCGGAACGCATCAGCACGATGTCTGCGCTCTCCATTGCCACATCCGTACCGGATCCGATCGCGATCCCGACGTCCGCCTGCGCCAGAGCGGGCGCATCGTTGATGCCGTCCCCGACCATTGCAACAACATGTCCATCCTCCTGCAGTTTTTTGACCTCTTTGGATTTGTCATTTGGTAATACGTCCGCCGATACTCTGTCTATCCCGATCTGTTTTGCGATCGCATTCGCGGTCTTTTTATCATCGCCGGTGAGCATTATTACGGTTAGACCCATTTTGTGCAGACCTTCGACGGCGGCCTTGCTTGATGCCTTTGTGATATCGGCCACTGCTACGACTCCGGCCAGTTCTCCGTCAACGGCAACATACATGGGCGTTTTGCCGTCCGTTGCCAGACCGTCCGTATATTGTATCAATTCTCTCAGCGGCACATTGCGTTCTTCCATAAGCCTGCGGTTGCCGATGATCACCTTCATTCCGTCAACGATAGCCTCTACGCCATGCCCGGTGATCGAATTGAAATTCTCCGCTGCCATTATTTCCAATCCTCTTTCCTGTGCCTCCGTCACAATGGCCTGTCCCAAAGGATGTTCGGATGCCTTTTCGGCGGATGCGGCTACCTGCAGTAAACGGTCGGACCCCATTCCTTTGACTGCGATCACATCGGTGACCTTTGGTCTGCCCTCGGTTATGGTGCCCGTCTTATCGAGAATGACCGTATCGATCTTGTGCGCTGTTTCCAGCGCTTCGCCGTTCTTTATCAGAATGCCGTTCTCCGCGCCCTTTCCCGTTCCCACCATTATGGAAGTGGGCGTGGCCAGGCCCAAAGCGCACGGGCAGGCGATCACCAGTACCGATATGAATATCGTAAGAGCGAATTCCACATCCTTTCCGCCTCCGAAGAACCATGCGATACCGGCCGATACGGCAATGATGACTACGATCGGGACAAAATAGCTTGATACAACATCGGCCGTCTTGGCAATTGGTGCTTTGCTTCCCTGAGCATCCTCCACGAACTTGATTATCTGCGCCAGGACGGTATCGCTTCCGATCTTTTCCGCCTTGAATGTTATGGCGCCTGTAGTGTTCAGGGATGCCGCATATACGGGGTCCCCGATCCTCTTGTCGACAGGCATGCTCTCTCCTGTGAGCATAGATTCGTCAATAGCTGTATTACCGTCCGTCACCGTCCCGTCCACCGGGATCTTGGAACCGGGCTTGACCACAACGATATCGCCGATCTTTACGTCCCCGATCGGTATCTCTTCTTCAATATTGTCTCGAATTATTATGGCGGTCTTCGGAGCAAGCCCCACGAGCTTCCTGATCGCTTCTCCGGTCCTGCCCTTTGAGATCGCCTCCAGCGTCTTTCCCAGAAGTATCAACGTTATGATCACACCGGCCGTTTCAAAATAAAGGCTGTGTACTGCGGCATTATCTCCTGAGAATATCGTCAAAATGCTGTAAACGCTGTATGTTACGGCGGCGCCGGTCCCTATGGCGATCAGAGAGTCCATATTGGGGCTTCGTCTGAGGAGCGCCTTGAATCCGATGGTGTAGAACTTATTCCCTACGATCATGATAGGAACGACGAGCAGCAATTGTGCCAGCGCATACTGGAGCGGACGATCGGCCATCATCCCGTGAAGGTTTGTTGCGAAGGGCAGAGATGTGAACTCCATCATCGGCGCCATTGATATGTACAGAAGAGGCAGGGCGAATATTGCGGCGAGTATCAGCTTTGTCCTGAGTATCTTTACATTTTCGTTCTGAGCGCCGCCTTCGTTCTTAGCGTCAGCCTTATTCGTCTCAGAGATACCGAACCCTGTCCTTTCGATCGCTTCGCGTATGTCGGATGATCTTACCTTCTCCGGATCGTAAACGACCGTTGCCTTTTCTGTTGCCAGATTTACTGCCGCACTTTCCACGCCGTCCAGTCTTTTCAGCACCTTTTCTATGCGGGCGGCACATGCGGCACATGTCATCCCGTCTATTTTCAAAGTTTGTTTTTTCATAAAAAGGCCTCACATCCGATCATTCCGACACTGCCTGCCGCTTCGGTTGGATGTCTGTTCTGCGTGTTACGATCTCTCCTTAATATTGAAAGTTATCAATTAATGCATATGTATGCTATTTATTTATGCCGAGGCACCCTTCCGGAACGGAGCGGGAATGGTCATTAATGAGATAAATGCCGATCTTTATAACGGCCGGCCGCGAGGTCATTCGTTCGAATCTTTGATCATTTCGAAAAGGGTTTTTCTCTCCTGTTTAGAGACGCTGCGGTATTCCCCTTCCTTCAGATCTCCGAGCTCGATGTTCATTATGCGTATCCTTTTCAGCGATACCACCTCGTAATTCAGATGCTCGCACATCCTTCTTATCTGGCGGTTCATCCCTTGCGTCAGTATTATGCGGAACTTCTTGCCGCCTGTTCTTTCCAAAAAACATGGTTTTGTGACCGTGTCCAATATCGGCACTCCGGAACCCATCTTTTCAATGAACGCCTTTGTTATCTGTTTGTGAACGGTTACTATGTATTCCTTCTCATGATCGTATCGGGAACGCATCATCCTGTTCACAAGATCGCCGTTATTCGTCATAAGTATCAGACCTTCGGAATCTTTGTCCAGACGCCCTATCGGATATATCCGCTCCCTGTATCCGATGAAATCGACGATGTTATCTTTCTCGTCACTTTCCGTTGTGCAGACGATCCCCTTAGGTTTGTTCACCGCAATAAGTATCGTTCCGGCATTGCTGTTCAGCTGTTTGCCGTCAACACGCACATCGTTGTCATCGGAAACGTGCATCCCCACGGAGGCGACAGCGCCGTCGATCGTCACCCGGCCTTCCTCTATCGCACGGTCCGCCTCGCGTCTTGAGCAAAAACCTGAATCGCTGATGTGTTTGTTGATGCGTACATTCTCCGATGGCACGGATACATGATGAAAATGTTACACTATGAAACTTGCGTATGACCGGTCCCGTATGCATCTGTATGTTCTGTCTGCGTTAGCTTGAAGTTAATTTAACTGTAATATTGCCGTTTTAAAAAGAACCGCCGACAGTGTGATATCTGACGAAAAATATG
>JAIRJQ010000042.1 GCA_031260545.1 Methanomassiliicoccaceae archaeon
TGGGTATAATCGCCGGTATCGTCTCCGCGCTCTCGTTCATCTACCTGCACCCGGTGTTCTGCAAGAAGCTCAAAGCGCTTGACGTGATGGGTGTCCACAACCTGCACGGTATGGCCGGATGGGTAGGAGCTTTCTCAGGATTCATACTCTTGCTCGTACACGTAGGCTCGAGCGAAGCGTTCACGAACCTTACAGCGGCCGTGTTCGTATTCGTTATGACACTCGTGTTGGGTATCGTGATGGGTCTGATCCTGAAGGTCACACGCGGAAGCTTCCCGGACGAGCACATGTTCAGCGACGATGCGGACTTCATAAAGAACGAAGCACCAGCTTAAAACAAATAAACACGTGGCCGAAAGGCCACATCCTTTTTACTTTTTTTATCACCAATATCAACGAGCCAGTGTGCTTTTTACCGTTGAAGGATGAAGAAAAAAAGATGATAAAAAAGAAGAGAGAAATAAAAGTGACGGCCATTCTCACATGGCCTTTATTTGCAGTTTCTTAATTTGCAATACCTTTTTCGGGCAGTCCATCTCGCAGCGTTTGCACGCTGTTCCCATGCACCTTTCTGAATTGATCGTAACGAACGCATCTTTGACCGTGATCGCAGACTCGGGACACTCTTTTTCGCATTTGCCGCATGATATGCAACCTTCTATTTTTCCGATAAGTTCAACGCCTGCATTCCTCAGTATCGCCACCGGTTTTCCTCTCAGCTCCGGCAGGTCCGTCGCGGACCTGCGTACAGAGTGCGATGCGACCGGGTCTCCCGGTACATGTTTCAGTCCGTAAACATCCATCATGTCGTTGTATGCGGACCACGGCATCCCGTATGACCATAATGAGATCTCAACGGAATAGATATCCTTGAATTCCCCGGATGATGCGAACATGCAATGTTTTGCTTTGAGTCTCTTTGTCATCTCTCTGAGCTCGTCCATCGTCCTCTCGCCCATGACCATCCTTCTGGCAAGCATTATTGATGTGTTGCCGTATTGTATCATTTCCTTTGCACCTGGAGATACCATTCCGATCTTTTGTGCTTTTTTGGCATCCACATACAGCCCGGACGCTCCGGACATGTATGCCACATCGACATCCTCCACCCATATTCCCGCTTCGATCATTAACGTCAGGTAACCGGCGCGTATGGCGCCTATGGCTTTTCCGGCCTCGTCTATGTCCTTCGAATCTATTGATATTCCGTCCTGCATATGCAGTATCCCGTCGGGAGTGTTCACCTTCGATCCTGATACGACACCGGAATCAAAACCGCATGCTATCGCTGCGACAACGCCCGTTCCCGTGACGCCTATCGCTTTGCCGTGCATCTTCCCTTTTACTACGACCGTTCCTGTGTTCGGATCTATAACGTCACCTTCCTGAGGGAGCAGCGCATCATCAAGCACGTAACACAACCATCCGTTCTCCTTTATCTCGATGTTCGATATCGCCCCGGGCGCAGCTAACATCCCGTCCCGTATCTGCTGGCCTTCCAGCGCCGGACCGGCGGCGGCCGATCCCGTGTAAATGTTGCCTTCATGGATCAATGCCATCTCTGCATTCGTTCCGTAATCAACGACTATCTTGGTCCCCTCTCTTTCGAGTACGCCCGTTTCCGTAAGCATGGCCATTGCGTCCGCGCCTATTTCGTGCGTCACGGCGGGAGGGATCATCACATTCGCGTTTATCCCCTTGATGCCCATATCTGATGCTTTTACAATGGCGCCATTCCTGTCCGGAGGCTTTATCCCGAGCTTTTCTATCATTGATTTTCCGGCGTAAGCGAGATCGCGTATCTCGATCCCCTGGAATATCGACAGTTGGAAAGGATTTCCGCATACAGCTATCAAAGTTACTTTAGAGAGATCGATGTTCAGTAGCTTGAACAGATTGTTTATCGCCCTTATCAACAGACCCGTCGCTACCTCCTGACCTGAGTCCATCGCAAAATTTACGTGATCGATCACATTCATCCCCGGGACGGGGTGACGGGACGTCATTGCTGTAGAGATCGTCTCCTTTGTGTCGAGATCGATCGCCTGGCCCCTTAGCCCGCTCGTACCAATATCCAATGCTCTTCCGTATCTCATTTTAACACCGCCTTTTCCGCAACCACTTCGGTTGCAGGTATACCGAACAACGACAGACTGACGCTTGCCACTGCCATCACCGCGACCCCTAAGCTCAAAACGTCGTGAATTATCACCTTTGCACGTCTTTCGCCTTCCTTGTCAAACGCGTACGGTACTCCGGGCGATGATATCACCGCGCCATCCTGTATCAGTTTGCCGGAGATCTTTCCCGGGGATGCGTTCAGTATCAGTCTGTTGTCCTTTATCGCCTGGTCCACGCTCCTTATCGCTTTGACCTTGCTAAATCTTTGCTCTAATGCTTCCGACCTGCTGTACAATATGTCTGTAACTTCGACGGATGCGCCTTCTTTTAACAATATCTTTACCGCTTCCGTCCCTACCCTTCCCGCTCCTATCACCAGTACCGTCTTGCCGCTGAGCCCCCCTTCTGCGAGGCTTAATGCGGTAACGTATCCTTTAGCGGTAGACCATATGTTATCGGAGAATGATCTTGTCCTTGTATTGAGAGCGATGAACCGTTCATCATCGGCCATGAATATTATCTCCGCCGAAGAGGAGAATGCTTCAGATATCCCGGCGACGTCTGCTTTTTCAGTGACGAACGAACACATTCCCATCGCATGCACCGCGGCCGCCACGGACTCCGAGAATCCGCCTATCACTCCTTTTCCTGATGTTACCGGGACGATCGCAACAGTATAACTGTTAAAATCTATGGCATTCGCGTTCACTCCCATCGCGTAACATGCGAAATCCCTCATGTTCATGTTTATCTTTTGTATCAGTTCCGAATCGAGGTGCGACACTTTCTCAGGAACGTCCTTGATCAATTTTGCTGTAAGCCGTGTCATCACATCATCTCCGGCGATCCGTCATCGAATGATAAAAGGCCGCATTCGCTCATTATCGTCTCGAAACATTTTGCACGTTTTTTCTCGAGTGCTTCTTCGGATGCGGCGGAATTTATCATCGTGCACCTCCAGATATTTGCTCCTTCCTCGTAATCCGTGATCATCTCATCGGAACCGAACAGCCCTTTGACCAACTTCGGGTTATTTACCAGCGCGAACTCCTTTTCTCCGCATGTTATCATTTTACCATATCTTACGACAAAATGCTCATACGACGATGCATTGTTCAGTGCTGCCTTTTTTGTGGGGCTCACCCACTCTTCCAATATGTTCACATGTGTGGCCGCCAGGACCGCCGCGGGCGTTTGGCTTGGGATGCGCGCGTCTATTTCCAGCACGCGTAACCCTTTTGCTGTGTCTATCGCTTCAACGTCCATCAGTGCTTTGAGGTCGATGCTCTCCGCTAATTTTTCAGAGATCGTCTTGAACTCTTCCTCTTTTTCACGGGTCAATATATCAGGGGAACATTTCACCCTCTTGCAGTCGTAATTCTCGCTGAGTATTATTTCCGTTGTTGCAAAGGACCTGAACTCGCGGCCGTTACCGATGACCTCCATTGATACGCCTTTTCCTGATACGAATTCCTGTATCACCGGTTCATCGCCCATTTTGAGTATGTTCTCGACCCCGCGGGCAACATCGTCCTCGTTGTATGCGACCGTAACGCCAACACTTCCGCTCTGGGATGACGGCTTTACGATGACAGGATAACCGCAGTCCTGCCATTTTTTTGGTATAGGGACGCCTATGCGTTCCATTATGCTGTTCGATACTGATTTTGATGATGATATTGTGTATGAGTTAAGATCAAAGAGTAACGGTATGTCCGTATGTTTCAGCATCTTGTCGAGTTTTGTTAAAAGTTTAAGGTCTTCGCATGCCGGCAGCACAGCATCGCATCTCTTGAAGATGTCCATCGCATCGTTCGGCTGTTTCACCGGGTCCAGGATGGAATGTTCGTCGGCAAGCGAGAACGCCGGCGCCGTATTCCTTTTATCAATGACGAATGTCTCATAGCCCGCTCTCTTGGCAAGATATACGGACTCCATCCCTTGTAATGCGCCGCCGACTATTGCAATTTTCATGTGCCTTCCTCCTTTATCTTTTTCAAGAGGCCTTTATATCCGCTGTTCGACCCCATCTTACATCCTTCTTTCTCGAGGATGTGCATTACGTGGTCTATCGACCTCATGCCGTTGTTTATGTCCAGTTCTTTCTGGGCAACGCCGGCAAGGTCCATATGCGGCGGTACGATCGACGTAACGATGTTGGCGCCCGCTCTTATCCGGGGTATCAGACCTTCGATGCCTTCAACATCAAGACTGGCGGGTATGAGCTTCTTCGGATGCGCCAGACGCATTACCGCCATAACTTTCAATTCATCTTCTCTCGTCTTTTTCACGGACGAGGACATTGGTGTTCCTTCCTGAGGTACGAATGTCATGACGCGTACCTGCTCACAACCCTGCACTCCCATCTGAACTATCGATTCTGCTATGTCTTTTACATTTTCTCCGATACCGACCATGATGCCGTCCTCGGCGAACATTCCGTGCCACCTTGCCCAATCCCTTTGGTTGAAGCGGTGATCATAGTTTTGATCAAGTCTCCTTTCTTCGAACAGTTTACGATTGTGCGTCTCCTGATAACAGGCGAACCAATCCGCTCCGGCCTCTCTGAAAACAGGGAACGATGATTCTGCGACGGCACCCGGGGACAGCATGATCGGTATGGATACGGCAGAATCCACCTTTTTTACGATGTCTATCAGTTCCTTACAATT
>JAIRJQ010000087.1 GCA_031260545.1 Methanomassiliicoccaceae archaeon
AACATATTAAGGTGATCTGCATCTGATAACCGTATCCGACACCGCACTGTGTTCGGATAAGACGCCTGGCTCCTTATATGGGCGTTGCTGTTCGGTGTCTGCGGGTCAGTTCGAACTGCGAGAGGGAGCGTCATCTTTTGTACAAAAATTATGTTGGTATAAAGATGAACTTTTTAAAGGAGAACATAATATTTCTGAACGGGGTATTGGTTTGCATCGTTGCTGCAGCTGCGGACGCAGGGGTTACGGATCATATTGTTTAGTGTGCGGATCTCCCGCGCGGTGGGAGGATCCTCCGGATCCGTTCTGCAAAGAATGCGGCCGTCCTGTGGTCGGAGATCCATGTTCCGCGTGTTCGGACGATCGTGATAATAAGAAAAAGCATAACGTAAGGTTGTTTGACAAACGTGGAGACCTGTTACGTACGATACACGTTTTTAACGGGGACAGTATCGCCGATCATTTTTCCAAATACCCGAGCGATCGGCCGAGACCGCACGGTCTGTACACATTTTACAAAATGGACGGCGTTTGGTATCCTGCGGACGGCCAAGGGCCTGCGGTCACGATGGACAAGGATATTGTTTGCTGTTATGAAACATCTGACAGCGAATGAATTTCTTTATATTCCTATAATCCCCTAACAAATATTGTGGTGAACGGCACCGTTCAAAAACGGTTTGGACGTACCGTAGAGACTCACCGGTGATCAATATGGAACAGAAACCTCCCTCTCTGGAGAATGTGTTAGCGGTCGCAAAAAAATATTATTCGTGGTCCTTTCAGATAATAGAGCCGGCGATACAGAGCGAGTTCGCACGGGTCATCAATTGGGACCCGAGATTCGACGGTAAAAGGAAGGATGACAAGACCGCTGCCAAGCTTTCATATGATGTTATGATTTTGGGCGCGCACGGCGGTGCATCGAATGCCGCCGCGGCCGTAGCCTGCGCTGTGTTCGATATAGCTTATGATGACGTTTGCGCATCACAGAACCTTGGGTGCGCCATAGCGGCGTTCTGCGACAACAGCAAGAACGCGGAGATAAAGGAGAAAGAGAAAGAAATATACGCTGATGCCGAGACGATCCTGCTGTACGCTGTAAATATATCGTCAGATAACGGTAAATACACGAACAAAAGCCTTGAACCTCTCACCGCCCTCGGGAATCTCTATCTTGATATGTTAAGGAACGAAGAGGCCAAAAATAAATTCGAATCCGTTTTGAGCATACGCGACTGCTACCCTCCGGCGATGACCGGCCTTATGGCTTACTATCGGGCGATCAACAGACCGCAGATGATACGCGGATTCGGCATGGCCGTCAAGAACAAACCGACCGTCATAGGAAGGGCGTTCAACGAGATCATCAAGAACAATGAAGACAAAGTTCCGTCGCGCAAGGAATCTTTAGGAACGGAAGAGGCACTGGAAAAAAATATGGAAGAGCTCAGTAATGTTGAAGCTACCACGTATGCTGATGTTTTTGGGAACATAGATCCTGAGAATGCTCAGAGGATAAGGAAGAATACGAAAGAGATCGGCGACAGAATGAGGATCCGGATACCCAACATGACCGTACTGACCCAGTTCACCAAAATTGATGAGGAGAATCAGATAAGCATCGGGTGTGCCATCAGGGCCGTCGGGGATGAACTTGTGAATTTGACCAAGTATACTCTGCGTTATGCGAAGGAATCTGTCAACACGCAGGCCGATGTCTTTGAGAATCTTGGTGTGGAGGGAAGGATAATGGGATTGACCCTTCCTGATTTCATGCGTGACGTTGTTAAAAATCCCAAAAAATATGAGAATGCCGACATCGCCTTCAACCCCGGCCTTGCCGGTGAGATGCAGAATAAGATGATGGCGTACGCCAATGATATGATCGCGAACATAGAAAAAATAATGGGAGGGGACACAAGCACCGAAACTGTTGCCAAAGCTTTCAAAAGCGTAGGCAAAGTGGACCCTCTTATCGCAGTGCAGAGTCTCGATCCGTATGATTATGCGAATGCGTGGGATGTCATCATACAACAATTCAACGCGAAACGTCTTTCTGAGAAGATCAATGCGATCGGTTCGTACATAACCATGGTCAACGGAAGAACAACGAACGGGTACGTAGATATCTTAGAGACATTCACGCGCGAATATCGGAAGATCACAACGGCATACATAAAAGAGGAGGAAAGGATAGTGGATGTGTACCGCGATGATCCCGATAAATTGAAAGTGGCCATGCATAAGCTTCATGTGAACTATTATCCGCAGTTCAACAACTGCTACAGGCCTTACTTCGGCCAGGCGACGCAGCTTACCTCCATGGCATACAAGAAACTGGAACGATACATACCGATGATGTATCAGGCGGCGATGAAACATCTCGTTTACATATCCGATGAAAAGGTCCGGCATGACCAGGAGAATAAGTTGGTCGGCATCATCGCACAGGGCCTTCAGGCTGCCATTCAGTTATTGGTCGGATCCTACGGGTTCGGAGGTCTGAAGGATATACGTCTCTGCGGCTGCGACCCGGAAGAGATGGAAAGATTGGAAGCATCCATAGCAGAGCGTGAGAAAAAGATCGGAGAAGATATGATCATGAAGCAGAAGGCGCATATGAACGCCTTTAAGAATGGTGACATCGATGAAAATTCATCGTGGTACAAGAACTACGTCAAAAAATATGAGTACTCCTTGGACCTGATATTCATCAAATACCGGACGAATGACCATTTTACGGTCACAGATAAGAACTTCTGGTCCCCTTTCGGTTCCTTCAGCCACTCGAGTTTTGAAAATCATATATCCGGTCAGCGGAAGGTCAGCTGTGACATCTCCGTGGGATTGGACGCCGGGGCAGTGTCAGGCGAAGCTAAATTCGGTTTCTCGTATGTCCGGGACAAGAATGGGAGGATACACCCCGACGACCTCGACGTACGCGCGGGCCTCGGCGCATCGGCCGGTAAAGGGCCCGTATCAGTATCGGCGGGAATAGAGGCGTCCCTTCAGCGCGGGACAAAACTGCAGGGCAAACTTGAGCTTTCCGGTAATGAATATATCGATAGGATGAAGGAGAGATATTTCGGAGAGCACAGAGGATGGATCCGCACAGAGATCCCCACATTGGAACTGTGGAGCGGCGAGTACGTCATATCTGACAAAAATTGAAGACCCGTTCTTTCGTAATGCCAAGATATCAGCTGTATAACCACGTCATTTGGGCGATGAGCACGCCGAGTACGGACAGAACGGCCACCCAAAAGACCCAATTCCTATTCAGATACTTCGCAGAGACGTACGCAACGCACGCGAACATTGACACCGTCACCACGCGTGAGAATATCAGTGCGGTGCCCATGTCCTTTAATATTATGAAAGGAAGCACCGTGAGCGTCGCCATCAGGACATCTATCATCACGAATGAGATGACAACGTGATAATCTTTCTTGCGGAACTTGTAAGCTTTCCCGGGATCGACGTGAGGACAGGACGAGAGGATCATATCCATCACTTTTTCTTTGTCGCCAGGTCCCAGATGATGGGCCGGTCCTGCATCAAGCGATTCCGTCAGACGTGCTTTTGCCGACCCGTCATCCCTGTTGATCAGAAGTTTATGTATCGCACGGTCATCCTCGGATTCTGTTATCGTTACACAGAGGTTGTACGACCATCCGTCGATGATCCCCCATATTATGTTCACCATATATGCCGCTGAGATCGCATACAGCACAATACCGGGATTGGACGCATCCGCAAAACCGCCTATCAGATTTATCGCGATGCATGACATCCATGCGCCGAAGAAGAATTCCGTGATGATGAACGGTAACGGAACATTCTTCGAGATATACCGCCACAACGGGTTGCGGGAGACGAATCTCTTGAGAGGATGTCTCTTTGAAATTACGCCGGGATCAAAATTTTGATCCGCATTCTCATCCTCCTTTTCAACTCCCATGCTAGCCATTATGATATCATTGATTAAAATATTGACCGAATGCCATCTTGCCGCCGGTGTGTTTCTTCTGACCCTTTTGTTTTAAAAAAAGGATATTTTTTATATCTATGACTGCATGAATATTGCACAGGTAAGGATATGTATTGCGGTAAATGCGGAAATGAGATGAGGGATGGTCAAGAATTCTGCGACAAATGCGGTCAGAAGGCAGGAACGAATGTGAATAACAGGAATGTTATCTACATCAGTGAAAAGAGTGCAGGGGTTGCCGCGGTCCTCTCATTCCTGTTCGCCGGCCTCGGGCAGATATATGTCGGCAAGATCGGACGCGGGCTCGCTATAATAGCGTTATACGCCATATTCGCCGTCGCCTGCTCGGTACTGCTGATAATAACGCTGAACCCGGATGATCTTGGAGAGCTGCTTGCTATCATGGTCATAATGGTGATAGGGAGTTTGATTATTCTTATATGGAACGTGTACGACGCATACAAACTTGCTAACGAGTACAATGATTCTTTAAGAGCTACCGGGAACCGTCCGTGGTGATCCCTGAAACATCAAAAACCCCTTTCATATTTTTAATCACCGTTTAATACCTGCAGTCATCTATTACCGTCATGGTCCGAAGTACAGAGGACAGTTCGATCGATGCCAAAGGGATGTTTCGCCGCAGAGATCCGGAGGACAGTTCGATCGATGCGAAGAAATTGCCTCTTGCCGCAGGATTTCTATTAATGATCGCGGGGTTCTTGATCCTGACGTTCGCGTTATATTCCGTGGTCATGGCGGCACTCGGCAAAGCAAGCGCGTTCGGTCTCATCGGAGGCATACTTCTCATGCCTTTCGGGGTGCTTTTATTGACCGTCGGCGGGATCATGGTTTTCGTGGGTTCCGTGAGCAGACTGTCGGGGAGGAGGAACAGAAGGCTCCTCTATTGATCGCTTTAACATATCTGCGCGAAAAAATGTATCATTGTGTCCAATATGTGAACATAAGTGTGTGCCGGAACGGTCGGCCAGCATCAACGGAGATGTGAAAAATATTTATTTTTATGCGTTGATATATAAACTACACCTAAATTAATGAAAAAACATCAATGTTTTATATATAAATCTCCTATAGACGCCGGGGATGGGAAGATGGGGAGATACGAATGTACTGTGATAGATGCGGCGCTGACATTAGCGGCGCCGGGGACAACTGCAGCAGATGCGGTTATAAGAAACCGCATTTCGCTGTCAAAAGAATACATGAGAAAAGTGCCAATATGGCGGCGATATTCTCATTCCTGTTCGCCGGACTCGGACAGATGTACGTCGGGAAGGTATCATTAGGGATCGGACTCATGTCCTTTTTCATAATGATACTCGCAGGCGCTCTGGTCGCACTGGTGTACACATTGGGACTTATCGGACTTGTCGTATTCGCGATGATCATACTTGCGGTGTGGCTTTGCAATATATTCCATGCGTACAATCTTGCGATGGAATACAACGATTCCGTCATATCCACCGGACATCGTCCGTGGTAACCGAGATCATAAAAACCCTTTAAAAATCTCAATTATTTTGAAAAATAGATGTTAGTGATATAATTTATGAAGCAAATATTATAAAAATATATATTAACATTCAGTTAGTTACTGATAATGCGTTCTTGTGACGCCATCTTAAAAAAATTAAGGAGGAAGCGAATGTATTGTAATAAATGCGGAGGAGAGATTGCTGACGGCCAGGAGTTCTGCAGTAAATGCGGTCAGAGGGTCGGAGCGGGAACAAATCAACAAAATCAACAATATCAACAATATACGGTGAGCGTGCGTGAAAAGAGCGCCGGTGTCGCGGCCGTACTCTCACTTATCTGGGCAGGGCTCGGACAGATATATGTGGGTAAGATAGGATTGGGACTTATGCTCATAATCATTTATCCTATACTCTTATTCGGAGGTCTGATCGTCTTGGCCGTTGCCTTGGGACTTATCGGACTTATCGTATTCGCGGTGATCGTCATTGTGGTCTGGATCTGGAATATATTCAACGCATATCAGCTTGCCAACGAATATAACGATGCCATCAGGGCCACCGGGCGGCGTCCGTGGTAACCGGGATATAAAAAACCTTTTAACATTTTCTGACAATTTTTGTTATGGACAGTTTTTAATAATTCCTAGGTGATGGTGGCGCACCGGGCTCATGGTCTAGTGGTTATGACGGCGCCCTTACAAGGCGCA
>JAIRJQ010000041.1 GCA_031260545.1 Methanomassiliicoccaceae archaeon
CAACATCTGCCCGCGTTGTGGTAAAATGCTTGTTTTACGCAATGGTAAAAATGGGCAATTCTACGGTTGCAGCGGCTATCCGAATTGTCGTTTTACAAAAAACATCTGACATAATGACTTCGCACCGAGATTTCTGCTTGCACCTAAGGTAAGAGGTATGCACCGGAATTAGGTTTTAAATCAAGACTTTAGGTGCGGCGCCTATAGCGGCCTGATAAAATTAGGAGAAAGAAAGTGTTTATTCGTAACCGATGATGGTCATCTTGAAGTAAAGGTCCATGCCTATTATCTCTGTCGTGTCCTTGGTCGTGAACCCTGTCTGCGTTTTGCCGTCTGCGGCCACCGCCACTTCCGTTACGTAATACGTTTTACCGTCGTACTTGAACTGGACCAATTTTCCGGCCTTATAATAATCTTCATCGAATATGAATTCCAGATTGAATTTTGTTGCATCAGCATTTGACGTTACTTTCACGCTCATGCCGCCGTTCACTGCCTTGTATGCTTTATCCGGGTCATCGATCAGATCTTTTACATTGTGCGTCACCATGACGTAACCGTCATTGCCTACAACCGCATCACATTTCCATCCGTACGGATGTTCAAGGTTCGTGTAAGAGGTGAGCGCTGTTGAGGTCTTATCGAATGTGGTCATGAACACGGAGGAGGTCATCCTTTCCGTGAAGTTCCATCCGGTCATCTTCGTGTCCCATTTTTTGAGATTATCATCGGGAACTGTGCCGTATCCGTCCTCTATTTTAATGTATACGACATCTCCCGGCTTTTTACCTATCACTGCGTTCTCGAATGCCGTTAATGCCTTTCCGCTTCCCGGCGTCACATCGAAATGTACGTAGTCCTTTTCACTCCGTTTCTTGAACTCGTTCGAGAAACTATATTCTTCATTGTCCTCGCCCTGTGACTTGGCCACCGACCACAGCGATGTGTCGAATATCGTTCCCTTTGCGGCGTCGAATGCACCCGTTTCGGCGTTATAGCCGTCATACCATCCGTAGTATGCGCCTACGTAATCGACTTTGACCGTTTTCCCGTATTCCGCCGGGGTGTTATCGGTCGAAATATATTCAGCGTAAACATAACCGCTGATGACCACGACGAACGCCAATGCCAGAACGATCGTCCCGACCATCAGGATCGGATCCCTTCCCTTCCTACGGGGTGCATCGTTATCTTCAGCCATGATGTATCTGATGGTCGCAATGTCTGTGTCTTATAAAATCTTTATCTTAAAGATACGCTCGTTTTATTAAGTAATAGATGACTTAGGGGGATTGCGGTCCATCGCACCGAATGAATAACGGATATGGTCTCATGAGAACTTTATACATCCACGCCGATTCCATGGAATTCGAATCAAAGAAAAGAACACCCGTTGCAGAAGAGATACAGGACAGTATGCATAACGGAAAAATGGAGGAGGTGCTCGTCGTATTCGTCACTGTGGAGAGCGAAGATGAGGGCAAAGAGGCGCAGGTATCCGCCGAGGCCTCAAATGACATCGCGGAAACGATGAAGAGGGTCGGTGCGGAACGTGTTATGATATATCCGTACGCACACCTCAGCAGCGATCTCGCAAAGCCGAAAGCGTGCATCAATATTCTGAAATTAATGGAAGAGATGATAGCATCCAAAGGGATCGAGGTATCAAGGGCCCCGTTCGGATGGTATAAGGGGTTCAGCATAAAATGCAAAGGACACCCGTTATCCGAATTATCAAGGGATTTCAAAGGCAAGGAAGTAAAGAAGGAGACCAAAGGGGAAGAGGTATTCTTCATTCTCATGCCCGACGGTAAAGAGATCTCGGTGAACGACTTCAAAAAAGGAAGCCCCTGTATGATGGAGATGATCTCCAAAGAGGCGCTTGGAAAGGAAGGGACTCCGATAAAGGGAGAACCGGAATATTTGCGCTTGTGTAAAAAGTTCGGCATACAGTGGGAATCCATGAGCGACGTGGGCCATATGTGCCTGACGCCCCACGGTGCGTTAATGTTCGATCTCGTTTCGGATTATTCAACACAGATCGTCAATGACGTCAATCTGCCGGTATATATGGTAAAAGGAACGAACATGTTCTCGCTTGACGAACCGGCTGTGAAGGAGCATGCGGACCTGTTCGGCGACCGTTTATATTCGATAAACACCGGCAAGAAATCTTTTATTCTCAGATATGCGGCCTGTCACCAGCAGTTTGCGATGATGCGCAACTGGAACATAAGTTACAGACAATTGCCGTTCGGTGCCTTCGAGGTCGCGGATTCATACCGTCTCGAACAATCGGGCGAGACGATGTTATGTTTCCGTACGAGACGGCTGAACATGCCTGACCTGCATGTCGTCTGCAAAGATGAGGATGAGGCCAGAGATTTCTTCAAAGTATTGGATAAACGGATATTCGAGGAGGTCGAGGTGCTGGGGCGCGAATATGATATGCTTGTCAACTTCTCGTCAAAGAAAGCATATGATGATAACAAACATCTGATACTCGATCTTTGCAGATATCATAACAGGCCGGCGCTGATACACTTTTACCCGGAAGGAATAAATTACTACTGGACCGTGAACATAGAATATCATATCATGGACCAGATGAACCGTGCGAGAGAGATAGGCACCGTTCAGATAGACATAGGCAATGCGAAAAGATTCGGCATCACATACGCGGACGAGAAAGCAGAAAAAGTGAATCCGGTGATACTGCACACAGCTGTGATAGGTACCATCGAGAGATATCTGTACACGCTGCTTGACACGGCTGTAGGTATAGAGAGGACGGGCGTTCCCGGCCATCTGCCGGTGTGGATAAATCCTGAGCAGGTACGTCTGATGCCCGTTTCGGAAGCCCATCTGCCGAAGGCGAAGGAGATCGCGGAAGTTCTGATGAAAAAGGGGATACGCGTTTCCGTTGATGATACGGATGCGACGGTAGCGAAAAAGGTAAGGCGCTCGAAACAGGACTGGTGCTCCTACGCCGCCGTCATCGGCGATAAAGAGGCGGAAAGCGGAGAACTGAGCGTTTACGTAAGGGCGGAAAATAAGGACGTGGCGATGAGTATCGATTCTCTCGGGGACCGTGTACGTAATGACATCGGAAATAAGCCGTTCCGCGGGTTCTACATGCCTATGATGCTGGCTCAGAGAGTGGACCTCTGATATTGCTGTATAACGCCGCGTGCATCTCAGAACAACGGATATCGTGAACGATACGTTCATAAATGATGATACTATGCGATAAAAAGTAAAGAAAAAAGTAGAACCACACGGACGGAAAAAAGAAACGGGATGGGAGTGTTTCCGTCCGTGCTTTGGGTGTCATTTGTATTTTTTTCGGCCTTTACGCCCAGCCTCTCTCCATCACGAAGTTCACGCCTGCCGATGATCTTTCGGTGATCACTTTCGTGGGCACCGTCTTTCCGGTGAGTAAGTATCCGTCCTTTGCGACGTTCGTGATCACGATCTCGAACTCCGTCGCGACGCCTATGGAATAGCGTCCGTCGTCATCCGTTTTCGTGACCCCTGTCTTACCGTTCATTGTGTAATTGATCGTGACCCCTCTCAGCCCTTTGTCATTCCACGATATCATGCCGGTGACCTTGTACCTGTTGCGTATCAGGTGCAGCACCAGGGCAAGCAGAGCGAGTGCCGTGAAGACAAGGAACGGCCATATCCATATGCCGAACATTCCTCCTTTCTTCTCCTCCGCAACGGTTATCGGAACGAAGACCGCGTTGACCCCGAGATCGGTGCCGCTGTGCGTCCTTGTTCTGCTGCCTGCATTGTTATCCGTCCAGTGCGAGAATTTGTATCCTTCGTCGGCGACCGCCTCAAGATCAACGTTGGTTCCCGCAGGGAATGTCACTCCTTCCGCCGTAAGGGCCGTCTGTATGCCGCCGTCAACGGACCATATGACCGTTCCGTTATCGGTCGTGCCGACGAGGTACAGCTTGAAGTATTTCGACGGGTCCGATGAATCGTAGAACACTGCGCCCACTGTGCGGTCATTGTTCATTATGAGCTTATTCGGATTGACGTTGCCTCCGAGGTCACCGGTCCAGTACGATAATTTCCACGCACCGTTGCCTTTTGCCTCAAGGTCCGCGATCGTATCAACAGGGAATGTTACTCCCGTTGCCGTCAGGATGGCCTGTATGCCGCCTTTGACTGACCACATGACGTTCCCGTTATCCGCGGATCCGAGGGACAGCGTGAAGTGCTTCGACGGGTCCGATGAATCGTAGAACACTGCGCCTATTTTGTGGTCGCTGTTCATTTTGATCTCATTCGGATTGACGCTGCCTCCGAGGTCGCCGGTCCAGTATGAGAATTC
>JAIRJQ010000079.1 GCA_031260545.1 Methanomassiliicoccaceae archaeon
TGAACATATTACTACCTCAAAAATCACCGTCATGAAGGATCGCGCGTATCTCTTGCAATGTCTGTTCTCTTACCATCTTCCCATCGCGGAACACCGGTCTAAGAAGATCCTCACCGTCGAACGAGCCGATCGTTGATGTATCAAATCCATCCTGATAGCTCAGGTCCCCATTCTTATTACGATATACGACGCACATTCCCCGCTGCGATCTTTTGAAATTCCCTGTGTCCGTCTTCGGGTCTTTGAATATCTGCACCGGTTTACCATCTACTTCACAGTAGGTTGCCTTCACGGCAACGCCGAAAGTATCCCTTGTGTACGGTTTCAACGACCCGTCCTGTTCCAAACACTGCATAGAAAAGCTTCCGACGCCCAAGAGGACGTTGTTGCACGCGAAACCGTCCTTAACGAGTATATTGTAAATGTTCTCTGCTCTCTGCGGTGTGATGCTGTCGCCGTAGATCACCTTGATGTGCGGATCCAAGACCTTATAGCCTTTTGTATTCACATCACCGCCGAACGTCCTCCACAGCCGTCTTACCGTTTCAGTTGTTATTTTAACAGGATCGCCGCTGTCCCCTCTTATGCCGATATATCCGCGGTGTCTCATGATGTCCTCTTTGCACGAAGGTATCACATTATCGATCATATTCCAGTAATCGTAGCTGTCCGATACCATTGAGAATCCGACATTCGGATACACATCGTTCAGCAATCTCTTCACCATGGTGATCTCATCACCATCCACAGCGTAATTGCTGTTCATCACCGAGTGTTCCGTCGAGACGGCGCCGAAGGCGACCTGTTCCCTTTTGCAATCGCAGTTGTAATTGTCTTCCAGGAAAAGGATCGCCGGTACGGTCGCGGTGTTCACGAATGAAAGACAGAAAGCGGCGCTCGATCTTACGGCGCTTTCGCAGCTTTCCTGCCCTCTCATGCTGAAATCCCCGAGAGCGCGGTTCCGCGGTACGGAGTCGTCAACGCTTATCTTGTAATATTCATTCACTATCTTCCTGTATCGGTATCCGACATTCGCTGATATCTGCGCGTGCCAGAGAGAACAGCTCATTGCCGTTTCCAACGTGTTGACAAGCCATGCGAATTTGTCATTCGTATTAGTGATCTCTATCATCGGCACGCGTATCGGTACTTTCGTTCCCTCGGCGACCGCACTTATTTCTATCGGTAAATAACCGAGATCGTGCAGCTTTCCGATCTTATCGTAATTCACGATCCCTTTGCCCAGTGTGTTGTCCATGATGCGTTCATATTCCGCAAGCACCGCATCCTTCGGTCTGCTGAAGAAATTATCTCTGAACGAAGATATCAGATATTCCTTGATGAACGCCTGCAGGCCGAACATTATCAGTTCGTTCTCATCGCTGATACGGGACATCCTTGGCGTATAATAGGAAACGATCTTCGTAAGACCTTCAGGATACTGTTCGTTGTGCGTGGTCTTGTAATAATCCAATAACAGAAGAGGGTTGATGTTATTCACAGTTCTCACCTATTATCTCGATAAGCGGGTGATCCCCGTTGTATATACTGCGCGTTGTGTACATCTTCGAAATAAGACCGCTCTTTATCAGTTCTCCTTCAAGGACGGAGTTCTCGCAGTGCGTTACGTAAAGGTAGATCTTATCCGCACCGAGTTCTCTGAGTTTTCTTGCTGAATGAAGGAAAGTGTTGCCGTAACTTGAGATGTCGTCTATCATAAGGACATTGAACGGATCTGCAGGAATATCGCCGCATACATCCAGACCTGTGATCCTTCCGGTGTTCCAATCACGTCTCTTGATACCGAACGCATACGGGATATCGACGATCCCTGAATATCTGTTGCGGCTCCCCTCATCAGGACAGAAGACAATGTCCTTCCGGGGATCGAGCAGGCGTTTCGCTAACTTCCTGACCGTTCCGTCTATCGGCTCCGATACAACATTATTCAGAAGGCTCATCGAAACATTTGAGTGAGCGTCCCGTACAATGACCGTGTCGAATTTGATGGAATTTATGAACTCGCAGAAATACTTCAGCGTGAACACTTCCTTTTTATCTTTGACGCGGTCCATTCTTGCGTGAGGTATGTACGGCATGTACAGCGTCAGATCTTTAACAGAATACTGTTCACGGAGGTGGCGCGCAATGAAAAAAAGAAGCATCTCCTCATCCTTCTCATACAGCCATTCTATTGTCGCATTATCGTTAACGGCAGCGACGTTGATACGAGGGGCCCCGTCGGGATACCGTTCGGTCTGTACAGTAACATTGTCTACTCTGAACATAGCACTCACACATTCAATATATTCACCTGGCACATCTTCATCGCAAGCAGTGCCGCATTATGACCTTCTTCCGTAACGCCGGCGCAGCACCCCGCGTCCACGGTCACAGCGACATCCGGCAGCCGCGCTTTCAGTATGAGCGCATTCGATATGACGCATATGTCCGTGCACAGGCCGCAAAGTTCGATCTCATCATAATTGCCGGCAGCGGCGCGTTCCGCCAGTTCGAGCGAGCCGAAGTTCGGTTTGTCAATTATATCGCATCCGTTGGCATCCAATGCATCCGCTATCCTGTGCCCTTCCGTTCCGGTCATACAGTGAGGCACCGGCAGATAACGGCCTTCCTGCGTTCTCAGATAACTGTCATCGTGAGTATCCCTGGTGAAAATGATCGCATCTTCGTTCTCTTTGTACAGCGCGATCTTTTCTTTCACCTTCGGTAATATGGTTTGCGCCTGCGGGGTCCCCAGCGTTCCGGTGATGAAGTCATTCTGCATGTCCACGACGATCAGTAATTTTCTCATGTTCATACATCTCCTTTCTTGGTGTACAGCCTTGCCGGGCGGTGTCCCTTATCGCCGGTGCTGCGGTCCGTCTCTATGACAAGGTCCTTTATCTTGCGTCTGAAGTTGGCGGCCTGATCTCTTTTTTCGGTGATCGTTTCATATACGTTCTGAAGCTGCGTCAGTGTGAACTCTTCCGGCAACAGATCGAACACTGCGGAGGTGTATTGGATCTTTGAACGCAGCCTTTCCAATGCCACTTTTATTATATTGCTGTGATCGAAACCGAGATCGTTCTCTGTTATGGCAAGATCCTCATTTTCGAATCTGAATTTTCCGGTATCATCAAGTATGACAGTGAACCACACCGTCTTGTCATCAAACTTTTTTGATTCAGCCTCGCTCATGAGACCGAGATATGCGATCGAGAGCACCCGTGCACGCGGGTCCCTCTTCAGATCGCAGAAAGTGTAAAGCTGTTCAAGCCAGCATCTGTTGATGTGCGATTTCTTTGAGATCATTCTCAGAATGTTGTCCTCGGGCATCTCGTCGATGTTCAGAAAACCGCCCGGCAAGCACCATCTGCCGTTATACGGTTCTGCAGTTCTCTTGTATAATAAAATTCTCAGACGGGCCTCCGGCAATTTCCGGTAGCTGTCCGGCTCATCCGTCCTGATGGTGAAGACAGCGGCATCCGTGCAGACGAACGGGTGTTCGTGATCAAAAATACTATTCAACAGATATCTCCCCTTTATGTTATATTCATTTTGATATTATCACATTGTTATTATCATATTTATAAGTTTGCGGCGGGCTTGCCGTTCATTCAGAAAATGACATAGAGGACAATAAAAATTTTATCTCACGTTCTGTTCTTCGTTTGGTTTTGTAACGCAGTAAGGTAATAGCTTTCATCGATCCTGTCATATATCTCATCGATCGGAACGGAACCGTCCAGGCATATAGTGATCCAATTATCTTTATTCATATGATATCCCGGAAAATAACCTTCTCCGTCCAGTAAATGATCTATATCCTCGGACATCGCCCTCAGATCTATTATATCAACGACATCCTCGGAATCAACGCCCAATTTTCTTTTCTCAAGGACGAGCAGCGCAGCATACCACTTTTTGTTATCTTTCCGTCTGAAGACGGCATTTTTAGGAAATTTTACCCACAAGAATTGCAGTTCGTCGTTATACCGTTCCTTTACGTATTTTATTACTCGTTGAGCATACTCGCTTTTGAAGACCGCTTCTCGGCTGTCAGGAAGGCTGTCCGCGTCAGACACAGAGATGATAATGCTATGTTCAGTATATTATCGGGCCGATTAAGATCATTGTACAAGGTCACGCAAGGTGCCCCTTCAGTCCTTCGAGCACCTCATTCAGTATGACGGTGACGTTGGTCTCGCCTCTGAGCCAAGGCTGGAAGAAGAACAATGATGTCCGCGATCTTACCCTTATCTCAAAGACATCATCCCCGAGCTCTGAGAATTTCACCTCTATATCCGCTCCCCGATCGGAGGACAGGATGTTGCTGCCCGTGAGATCGATCATGCGTTTTGATCCGTTCACAATTATCCGGGAAAAGCCCTTCACCGATCTAAGGTGATCGGCCACAGCATAAACGCATTCCTCCGCTGAACTTTTAAGCTTGACCCGGATATGATCTTCTTTGCGCGCCGTTCGTCATCCGCCCCTGATATTTTCAATTATATCATATATATCACGGCCGGATATTTTTCATCTGCGCCCGCAGTTATGAACGCGGTCAGACGAATCTCACTGCCGTTCCGTACGCAATGATCTCGGCCGCGCCTTGGACGATGGACGACGTTGAGTACCGGATGTTCACGACAGCGTCCGCATGCAGGGCCTCTGCCGCTTCGACCATTCTTTTTGTCGCCATGGCCCTCGATTCATTCATCATTTCCGTGTATGCTTTCAGTTCTCCGCCCACCAGGCTCTTGAATCCCGCTCCGATGTCCTTTCCGATGTGCTTCGACTGGACCATATTGCCCGTCACAAGCCCAAGCATCTCAAATTCTTTCCCTGTTATGTAGTTAGTAGTTACCAAGATCATCTTCTTCACCGCTTCTTATTTCCCTTATTCTTTCTACCATCACGTAAACGCTGAATACGGCCCACAACAGCATGAATGCCACCGCAAGGACCGTCATCCAAAGCTCAACTCTATAGAGAAAGAGCATGACCGCACAAAAAACATAGAACAAAGCACCGCATACCGATATTATAACGGGCGCTATCAGTCTTTTATCCATATTCCCTCACTTGGTCCTTTTCTATTAACGGTGTTCTGGTTTAAATCAGATATGGTTCAAATCACTTATGGTCAAACAAAATTTTTTTATCATCGCAGAACGGGTCTAAAAAAGATAAAGAAGAAAGGCGTTTCTTTTGGTTCAATGGATGGCAAAAATTATGCCGAGATCCCGTTAAACGATCTTTAGTTCAATGACCTCTTTGCAAGTATGCTGCAGATCATCCCTCCACGACATAACAGGCACGTATCTGGTCATTGCCTTCGGTGTCAACGTACACCTTGTAACCGCCAACGCTGTAGGTGCCGGCAGCATTATTGTTGATCATAATTGAATACGAGGTCTTTACGGACGTACCGTCTGCGAAATATTCGGTTACCGTGATTATCAATTCATTCTGGTTGCCTTTGAGCTTTATGACAGAGGCAGAGACATCCGCACGGTCCAAAGCAGCAGTATATGTTTCTCCGCATCCCTCGCTGTGTTACCCACGCAGTATTATGATCTAAGTCATTTTCTTCCGTACTGGCACATGAGCCGCACGACCGTAACGATGCGGGCGAAGCGATCAATGACCGTGTGAAAAAAAGAAGAAAATGGGCCGTATGGCCCAATATTTTGTTGTTTTTGCCGGATCGCGATCACAGAAGCTGTCCGTACTTTCTGATATAGACCTTCTTCATGACAGTCACCAGTACAATGTATCCGAGCATCGTCAGGGCCAGATAGCCGAAGAATATCAGCGGGAGGTGTCCCAGCCCCATTATCTCACCGATAGGCGTGTACGGCAGGATCGTACCGAAGGCTATGCCGCACATCGTCGCCGCCAATAAGGCACCGGACGCGCGGCTCTGTATGAACGGTATCTTCGGAGTGCGTATCATGTGTATGACCATCGTCTGCGTCCATAACGACTCGACGAACCATCCCGCATGGAACACTGCCATGAACGTCCAGTACTCGGGAGATTCAAAGGCCAATGAGCCGAATGACCCTCCGACAACGGCCGGGCATATCACGAACAGCATCAGTGCGTATGTGGTTATATCGAACACCGAACTCGTCGGTCCGATCCATACCATGAACCTGCCTATCGATGTCGCATCCCACTTCTTAGGTTCCATGAGATAGTCATCGTCGACACGGTCCCACATTATCGCTATGCACGAGATATCGTAGATCAGGTTCAGCGTCAGTATATGGATGGGCAGCATCGGCAGGAACGGCAGGAAGGCGCTTGCGACGAGCACCGAGAACATGTTCCCGAAGTTCGAGCTCGCTGTCATCTTGATGTATTTGATGGTATTCGCATACACCTTCCGTCCTTCTATGACGCCTTCTTTGAGCACCATCAGGTCCTTCTGCAATAAGATGATGTCAGCGGATTCCTTCGCGATGTCCACCGCGGTGTCAACAGATATTCCGACATCAGCGGCCCTCATGGCCGGCGCATCGTTTATGCCGTCGCCCATGAAACCCACCGTGTGGCCGTTGTTCCTCAGCGCCGTGACGATACGTGCCTTCTGGTCAGGCGTCAGTTTTGCGAATACGTCAGTTCTTTCAACGACATCCGCAAGCGCCGTGTCATCCATTTCCTCTATTTCCGATCCGAGGATGACCGAGTCCGTCCGTATGCCGACCTGTCTGCATATGCTTCTCGTGACCGCATCATTATCGCCGGTCAGCACCTTCACCCTCACTCCGCGCTCTTTCAGCGATCTGACCGCCTCCGGAGCGGTCTCCTTCGGAGGGTCAAGGAATGCCAAGTACCCGATAAGGGTCATCTCATTCTCGTCTTCCGTTGAGAATACGCCGGCCGA
>JAIRJQ010000122.1 GCA_031260545.1 Methanomassiliicoccaceae archaeon
ATGGCCAACTCAACCGTCTCAGTAAATTTGCGCTTCTTTGCACTCTCAAGTGCCTTCTGCACAGCCGTTACGGTCGATTTTTCTGCCAATACAATTCCTCCTCGTAGTGCATGCGAACCCTAGGGTTCTCCTACAAGCGAAACATAGGATTAAGCGTCTAATATATAAAGATTACAGGGCAAAGGAAGTTCACATTCAAGGTCTTTGCAAAGCAGGATAAAATGTCTATTGTAAAAACATTACTCAGGAACGGATCCACCTTATCAACGTTTCTCACGAAAAATGTATCCGAACGCTGTAATCAGTGATTGTCGTGTCTTCGGAATCATCAAAAGATAAGTATTTGTGTTCTGTTAACTATCGTGGAAACCAAAGAGGGGTTGTAAATGAAAGCAGCGGTCGTGATAGCAGCGGCAATTTTGTTGACGGCGACATCTTTTATTGCATTTGCCCCGTTCACCGAAGAGCAGGACCCGGGATGTGAAAATACAACAAAACATGTAAATCTTATATTCACATCGGCCACCGTGCCTGTGAACCAGGCGACGCTGGCCACATGGGCCGGCGAGGATACGACATACTTATGGTATGAGAGAACGGACACGTTCAGCGACATAAGCGCCCTGGGTGAAAAATATATACTCGTTGGAGACGCAGGCCAGAGAGACGTGCCGGGCGGGCCCGAACGGCTCGGTGAAATGTATAAAATGGCGGAGATCGTAAAAGATCTGTATAAACAAGACAAAAACACTACTTTCACGCTTTATGTCACAGATTACTACCTGATCGTGATACTGATAGTATTCTATGAGAACGGGATCCCGGAAGCCAATTTCAATGTAAATCTTTGCGAAGACGGGGTCGGCAGTTACAATACGATGCGGAATTTCTTCAGCGGCGGAGCGGATGATGCAGCGAAGACCGCACTGCTGGACAATAAGATCGAAGAGGTCAACGGCATAGTCGAACAGTGCATACAGGGTGATCACACTACCGAACAGTACGTAGGGGCCGAAAATTGGACGCGGTCTATCGCCCTTGCCGCCGCAAAAACCAACGTTACATATTGGCTGCAGGACCCAGTCCAGTTGAAAAGCGGAAGCAACGCCATACCCGATGTGATCTACGATCGGTTCGATTTTGCAGAGAACGCGAGCTTAAATGCCCTGGTGGAGAAACTGTCATGTAACGAAACGGCATTCATCGAGTATAGAGAAATGATGTTCGGGGAAGAGATCAACAATCTGTTCTTGCCGAGAGAGGATGGTAAAAAGCCATTGGTCTTCACAGGTGCGGCATTTACCGGCGAGAACAAAGGATTCACACTTGAAGCCGGTGAAAAATCTCAATTCGAAACGGCGTTCAATAGGATAATAGAAGAATATGGCGATGAATATTTCTTTGTGTATAAAGGCCATCCGAGATGGGACACTCTGAACGGATACGGAAATGCCTGGCTGGATGGGTATGAAGCAGAGTTCTATGACAGAGTAGCATATTTGGACTCCTTGGGATCGCAAGGTCTCATAAACATCCTTCCGTATGCGATGCCGATGGACATGGTCCTGATGTTCTATCCGGAACTGACGCTTGGCGGTTATAGTTCTTCGTTGTATTCGGTCATCAATCAGAACACCGAAAGCGAGGTCAAGTTCTTCGTCACAAACACCGGCCACGTCCTGAACCTGGACCCAGGCCTCCAGGTCAAGTACAACGACGGCGACTTCATGGTAAATGGAAAAAACCCCGTCTTCATCTCTCCGATCACGATCGGGTATCCGGGCTTCGAGGGGCCATGATCGGATCCGAGGATATCACACACGATCGGATGCAGATAGGGAAAACCACTTATTCCTTTCTTATTTCATTTGCAGGAAATCGCTGAATGTTGCATTTTTCAATAAAGAAATGGAATAAAGAAAAGGTTTGGCCGCGTCAGATGTGCGATACGCAGGATCAGACAAGCTGTGCGTCGTACATTCCCTTTTTGACGTCTGCCTGGAAGACCTTCGGGTCCTTGCCGTCAAGCGTCACACCAACGCAGACGCAGTTACCGGCAACTTCGAGCACGCGCGCTTTCACGGTCGCGCCGAGAAGGTCGAACTGCTTCATTGCTGCGATCTTCTTTGCCTGCTCTACCGTCAGGTTACCGACTTTCGTGGTACGGCAGTTGCTCGAACCGCTCGCCAATCCAAGTTCTCCCTTTATGAGCGCCGACACCGGAGGTGTTCCGACCTTTATCTCAAAGTTCTTCTTTTCGTCAATTATTATCTTCACCGGCACTTTCATCCCGGCGAACGCTTTCGTCTTTTCGTTTATGGCCGCGATGACTTCGTTTATCTTCACGCCCTTCGGGCCCAGTGCGGGGCCGAGAGGCGGACCTGCGGTCGCTTTTCCGCCGTCGATCAGTGCCTCAACTATATCTGGCATTTTTCTCACTTCTCCTTTTCAATGATCCTGACGCTGTCTCCCTTGACGGTCACCGGTATCGGCACCATCGCCTCTATAAGTTCGACAGTTATCTCTTCCTTGTTATTGTCAATATGCTGCACTCTCGCTCTTTCGCCTTTGAACGGGCCGTTGATCAGTTCAACGAGGTCCCCTTCGACCATACCGACGACAGTCGACAACGGCGTGAGGTAGTGGTCTATTTCTGCTAACGACGTTTCGCCGTCCACGAACGAACGTGCTTTTCTTATATCCCTTGTCTTTTCGCGGAGGCGTTCTGTGTTCATTCCCTCCACGAAAACGTAGCCGCGCAGATTGTTGGGGCTGAGTATTGCAAATATGTCCTTCTCGCCGATGTTAGCTTTGGACAGGAGACTGTCAACTACGCTTTTTTCTTGGTCTATCTGCGTCTTGAGTATGATGATCGACTGTTTCGCGGATGCGCGGAACGATTCAACATGAGATTCCCCGTCGGCCGTCGCAGTGATTTCTACGTTGACAGAGTCGCCGTATCTGGCCCCTTTCGGTGCGATCACTTCCAGCTTTAATTCTTTAGGTTCTTTTCCGGGTGTGTCGACATCCAGATCCTTTTTGCTGCGGTAGTTGCTCCATAATTCGCCCGTGGAATCATATAACGTTACATTCCATTCCGGGGCGTTCTCAGAGTCAGGACCGGTGGAGATATCAAAACTGATCTTTATCTTGCCGGACGTTGCCTGTTTCACACGGAACGGCCATATTGTTTTACCGCCGGCAGTTATCATGCGGTCGCGGCTGTCATTATTGTTAGTAGTGGATGACATTTTTGTCCCTCGATCAGAAGTATCCGGGGAGGTATCGCATGATCCACATGATCGCGAAGCCGACGGCGCCAATTATTATTATACCGATACCCGTGATCATGACGATCCTTTTGTATTCCGCTTGATCGGGTCTGTGCGCCATTTTGAGGACCCTTCCGTATCTGCCCTTTCCGATACTGCGGAATCTCGACTCCAAGTTCTCCTGGAACCCTGTGGCCTTCTCTTCCATGCTCATTCTTCTTCCTCCGTTCGTGCCGTTAATGCGGCGTATCATCGTCCCCTCGTTATCACTGAGATATGGACAATGGAGATACCCCTTAGAAAGCATTGATATTTTAAAGATTTCGGTTGATTAGAGAGTTGATTAGAGAGTTGATAGAAAGGAGTCTAATAAAATAAGGTCACTAGCATTCGAATGCATTCACGTCCGTTAATCTGATATATCTTTCAAAACAATGCACCGCAGATGAAGGGCATAATACTTGCGGCCGGTAAAGGGACGAGACTGTATCCCATTTCGTATCCCATTTCCAAGATATTGTTGCCGGTTTACAACAAACCGATGATATATTACCCGTTATCAACCCTTATATTGGCAGGCATAAAGGAAATAATGATCATAACTAACAAAGACGATCAAGAGAATTTCAAAAAAACCCTTGGCGACGGCTCGCGATTCGGTGTGAACATAACTTACGAAGTTCAATATGAGCAAAGAGGGATAGCAGATGCGTTCATAATAGCAGAGGATTTTATCGCCAATGAACGCGTAGTTCTGATCCTCGGTGATAACATATACCACGGCGCCTGTATGAGGAATCTTTTAGGAAAAGCGGCACGCAACAAGGAGGGGTGTACAGTGTTCGTGTATGAGGTGCCCGATCCGGAGAGGTTCGGCGTCGCTGAACTGGATCCGCAAAACAATGTGATATCACTTGAGGAGAAACCATCTTCGCCAAAGTCGAACTACGCCGTCACCGGTCTTTATTTCTATGACAGTAACGTCTGCGGATTCGCCAAGAAACTCGAACCATCCGCAAGAGGCGAACTTGAGATCACCGATCTCAATAAAGTATACCTGTCAAACGGGAACTTGAAAGCATGCGTCATGGAACACGGGTACACATGGTTGGATGCCGGTACGTTCGAATCGTTCCGCGACGCGGCGAACACCGTGCATGGTATCGAAGATCGCACAGACAGGATGGTCGGATGTCCTGAGGACGCCGCTGCAGAGGTGGGCTTCATGACAGCAGCGGAGATCAGAGAGTTAATCATTAACGAAAAAAGCGAATATTATGACCGGGTCCGGAAGAGATTGGACGGGCTCTGATGGCACTAAGATTCGAAGATATCGAACCGCACATCAATGGTATAAAGTGCATCGGATTCGATGTTTTTGATACTTTGCTTCTGCGGCCGTTCATGAGGCCGACGGACCTTTTCTCATACATGGAAGAAAAGGAATCTTCCCCCGGGTTCCGTGATGAACGCGTGAACGCAGAAAGACGTGCCAGAAGGGAAATTCACAGGGAGATCAACATTGACAACATCTATTCAACAATGGATGAAAAGTACTTACATCTCAAAGAAAAGGAGATCGAGGCCGAACTCAGATATGCGATCGCCGACCCCGATATGAAAAGGCTGTACGATCGCATCATCGGTCGCGGTATAGATGTTGCCATAATCTCCGATATGTATCTGTCCGGAGAATGCATATCCGGAATGCTTGCGAAGAGCGGCTATTCCGGATACAAGAAGATATATGTATCGAATGAGCACAAAGCGAACAAACATTCCGGCAAGCTGTTCAGCATTGTTCTCGATGATCTCGGTATACGCAATGACGAGATGCTGTTCATCGGCGATAACCCGCATTCCGATCACCGCATTCCGTTGAGTTTAGGTATAAGGTCGATACGATATGTTTCGGCCAAAGAACGATACGCCGCATCGCATAAAAGAGAGATGAGTCTGCTCAAAAAAGGATGCGCCGGCAGCTCCGTGATAATTTCGATGGACATGATGAGATGGCTCCGTGAACCGTTCGAAAACTATTGGTATGAGATAGCGTACAGGTTCGGCGGCCCGGTGTCATCATTCTTCATACGGTTCATGATGTCGCAAATCGCAGATAACATAGGAACGATATTGTTCATTGCCCGCGACGGATACAATCTGCAGAAGGTTTACAGTATATTGGATAACGACCCTCTGAACAACCATTACGTATACGCATCAAGGATGTTCGCAACGATATTCGGCAATGTCGCTGACAATAAAGACGGGCCGAGATGTCTCTTCGAACATTTCTCCGATGCGGAAGAGCTGAAGAATGTTGAGATCCCGAACGACAGGTCTGGAAAGGACCATGCGAAATGTCTGGCGGAGAATGCGGAACTATTCGAAAAACTTCTTGAAAAGGAGCGTTCACGTTATTCCGAATATATTCACAGCAAAACAGCGGACGAAGGGGACGTACTTGTCGTTGACGCAACGACAAAGAAATTCTCATCACAGAATCTGATCCAAAAGGCGCTTGGAAAAGATCGCGGTGTGATCGGTTGTTACTATAATCTGCTTGCTCACGGTGATCAGACGCATTTCGCATACGCCGACCGTTCAAAGAAGATGATCAACTGGACGGAAGTAAATGTTCCGGAATTCTTCCTCGGCAGCCCGGAACCACCAGTATCGGACATCACCGCAGATGGTATTCCGATATTCCAGAAGGATGTTCATGACCATGAGCTTTTCAGAACCAGCATATATGACCGCATCACCGAAGGCGAACTCGATTATGCGGCAGATCTGAAAGCAATGTTCGGCGATGATATTCCGAACGTTGATCATAAGGTCATCGACAGATGGATGAAAATTCTCGTAAAGAACGGACCGTCCGGCGGGGAACACATTTCCAAGATACACTGGGCGCCGGACACCATGCACACCAGATACCGAAGCCTTGTGTTCGGACCCAAGGAGATACCATATAAGCTGGCGGACATGTTCAGCGATCTCAAATG